>CAZMDX010000205.1:0-6426 GCA_964564805.1 uncultured Pseudoalteromonas sp.
CAAGTTAAACTGCACTAATCTGTGCCCAGCCATATAACAAAAGGGGGCGTTTAACATACTAGGATCAGAAAGTGGTATAACTCGTTCCTGCAAATCAACCCGCAAACTGGTGTACTCAATTAATGAATTAAGCACATTTGCGGGCATACGTTCGTCTACATCCCAGTTACCCGATTCGTAGCTTAAACGGGTAAAGTAGAAGTCGTAATCACTATTTTGAGCATGCACGGCAAGTGGTAATGCTGCATAAACGGCAACAGCACAACTAGAACGAATGAAATGACGGCGATCCATATGGATTGATGCGAGCAACGAGCTATAAACTATATCAGTTAGTTTGTAGCAAAGTGCTTACACCGCGTCGGATAAACTGCTGAAAGTAAAGTCCCTGATTTTCATCGGTGGGATCATATTACCGTCGATTCGTTCAGGTTTACCTAAGGCTTCTATATTGTTCAACATTACAATTGGGCTTTCATTAAAACGGAAGTTTTTAATGGGATATTTTATTTTTCCATCTTCAATATAGAAAGTCCCATCGCGGGTTAACCCTGTATACAACAGCGTTTGTGCATCAAGCGAGCGAATATACCAAAGGCGTGTAACCAATATACCTCTGCGCGTATTCTTAATCATATCTTCTAGTGATTCGTTGCCTCCATCCATAATGATATTGCCACCACGAGGAACGTAAGCAACGCCGGTTTTCTTCGCCCAATATGGCGAGTTAGGCATGTTGACTATGGTACCGTTTTTTATCCAATCAGTGCGATTACGTGGGTAGCCATCTCCAGAAAAGGGCGCCGCTGGAGCAATAGGGTGACCAGGGTCAGTATAAATGTTGACTCTTTCATCAAACATTTTTTGACCTAATCTGTTTTTAGGTGCCTTTTTTGGGTCTTCCCCTTCTTTGAGTTTGTAACTTAAAAAGCTACGTCCTTCATCAGCGCCTCTTTGAGCAAAATTACGCACCATGTTGCCTAACAACCCAACGCTGGCAGCAGGCTCTAAAATCACAGTGTACTTACCAGGCTCCATAGCCTTGGCATCGATTGAACCTTTGGACTTTTGAATAGCAATGCTCGATGCTTTAGCAGTGTCTAGGAGCTTATAGTCGCTAAAATTCCGAGTGACCCAGCCAGATCCCTTGCCATCTTCAGTGCGAATAGTCACTGAAAAGTCTACATCTGTAGATCGGTTATAAGCGAACAGGCCTTTGTTATTTATAATGGCGCTAAACGTCACGAACTCCTCTAAAAATCCTGCTGCAACAAGCTTATTCTTTTTTGAAGGCACGATACTGTCTTCGGCAGCTTGCGCTCTATTTTCTGGAGTAACATTTGCTGTTGATTCAAAGTAGGTATTGGATGGTGTGTATTTTTGTGGGCCAAACAGTGGCATATGTTCTTCGTTTTCAGGTGCAAGTCTGGCTAACTCTTCTGAACGACGAACTACTTTTTCAAGTGATGCATCGTCAAATTCATTAATGGTAGCGGTACCGGTTTTTTTACCAAAAGTAGATTGTACGGCTAACACCAGATCGCTTTCTTCACCTGCGGTAGACACTGTATTTCTAGCATAGCGGATATTGCCACCAATGCTGCCATCTAAGTTACATTCAATTTCGTCAGCTTTGGAGTATTTTAATACTTTGGTCAGTAACTCTTGGGCATTTTTTTCAGATAAAATAGTCATTTTTTGAATTCCTTCTAAAGGGTTACCGACTTACACATTACGCGCAGTGTTGATGACGTTAATGTTGTTGAATCTTGTAGTCGGACAACCATGAGAAACCGCGCTAACCTGAGAAGGTTGACCTTTACCATCAAAAAATGAACCACCCACTCGATAATCTGATTGCCCCGCCATTTGTGTGCAACTGTTCCAAAATTCTTGCGTGTTGGATTGATAAGCCACATCTTCAATTTGATCGACAATTTTACCATCTTTGATTTCGTAAAAAAGTTGCCCACCAAATTGGAAGTTGTATCTTTGTTGATCGATCGAGAATGATCCACGCCCTGCGATATAAATACCTTTTTCGACATCTTTGATCACATCTTCCGCTGAAATGTCTTTTTCATTGGGTTTTAAGGACACATTTGGCATCCGTTGAAACTGCACATCTCGCCAGCTTTGTGAATAGCTACAACCATGAGACTCATTTTGGTCAATCATGTGCACTTGATCACGGGTAGCTTGATAATTGACTAAAATGCCATCTTTGACTAAGTCCCACTGCTTTGTTTTCACTCCCTCATCATCAAAGGCTACGTTGCCCAGTGAATAAGGTTGAGTTTTATCAGCAAACAAATTAACCATGTTAGAGCCATATTGAAATTTGCCACTTTTCCATTTGTCTAAAGTAGCAAAACTGGTCCCTGCATAGTTAGCTTCGTAACCTAGTACTCTGTCTAATTCTAAAGGATGTCCAACCGATTCATGAATGGTTAACATAAGATGAGCAGGGTCTAAGACTAAGTCGTATTTGCCGGGCTCAACTGATTTTGCTTTAAGTTTTGCTTTGAGTTGCTTTCCAGCCGCCGCAGCGTCTTCGACCATGTCATATGAGTTGTTATACCCCACATTAGCGCCTGTAATCTTGATTTTATCTTTTTCAAGGCCGTCTAAATACTCAAACCCCATGCCAACAGGATTACCTAAACCGTTACGTTGTTTAAACCCATCTTTGCCTATTCCAGTTGCATAAAACGGTGCCCATAAACGGTGCACATCTTGGTCAATATAAGAGCCGTCTGTCGAAGCAAAGTATTTTTGTTCGTTAACTAAAAATAGCATGGAAGTGATGTAGTTAGCGCCATTTGCCATGGCTGCTGCGTTCGCTGCAAGCAACAGATCAGCTTTATCTTTAATTGGCACTGCCATTGCATTTTTTGTAATCGGTGTTTGCCAACTGACTTCACCTACACCTTTGACGGGGGCGAGTTTCACTGGCATTGTTTGAAATTTAGAATTAGCTTTAGCTACTGCCACTGCACGCACGGCTGTCTTAGCCACACTATCTGGTGTCATATTTGAGGTAGATGCAAAACCCCAAGTGCCATTTGCTATAACGCGCACTCCAATACCAGCCGACTCGGTATTAACTATATTATCTACGCGTGTTTCGCGAGTAGTGACAAATTGATTTAGATAGCGACCAATACGTGCATCTGCATAACTCGCACCGGCGGTTTTAGCTGCATTAAGAGCAATGTCTGCTAACTTCTTTTTGTAAGCCACGTCCATGGGTTTATCTAGCATTTGGTCTGCTGAAATGGCGATACCAGTTATAGGCAACATCAAGGCACCCACTCCTACACCACCGATTTTAATAAAATCGCGTCTTTCCATTATTTATTCCTTTGCCGTTGCTTTTATAATTATTATTTTATTTCCAGTGTATTGCATTGTTCGAATCTTACTCAAGAGGCTAAGGACAGTAATTTAGATTGAATACGTAACAAACTATTACATATGTTCCAATATAATTAGCTTATTTAAAGAATGTGTCAGCCATAAGACTAAACGTTAATAGTCAATATGACGTTCTAAAAAACCTTAGTTATACACTTCAAGATACTGGTTTTATTCGGTTTTATTTGGAAATAGATGTGTGGGTGGCCAAGTCACCGGCCACCGTAGGTACTACACTCGATCAATTTTACTCTAACAATGAATGATGTTTAATTCACTCACTCACTCAATAAAGTGTATTTTGTTGTATCAATTCTACCTGCTCTGCCCAAATCCAATATTGAGCTGCATTTGGATGCAACAAATCCGGCATAACCGACTCTAACAGCACGTCTTCTTTGGTCAGAAAATAATGGTTGATGTCTAACCAAAAAACCTGACTGTTGTCGGTGAATTGTCGAATTAATTGATTACTTAAATTTACCCGTTTCCGCATAGGTTTTTTATTATTTCTGCTACGAGCAAAAATAGCCATCAACACAAGCTTAGTATCAGGTAAGCGTTGTTTAAGCTCCTCGAGTATCATTTTCACTCCAGCAGCGATCTCTTCTGGTGTGTCAAGCCTATGTCCCGCGTTATTGGTGCCGATAAGCAACACTAGCATCTTGGGACACAACTCATCAATTTCACCATTTTGGATGCGCCATAAAAGGTGTTCAGTTCGATCTCCGGCGTAACCTAAGTTAAGAGCTTTTTGATGAGCGAAGTAGTGCTGCCATGCAGCCTTTCCCTCAACTTCCCAAGCATGAGTAATTGAGTCTCCCATGAAGATAATATCTAATTTACTATCTAATGTATGGCACGCATTGAGCTTCTGCTGGTGGCGTTGTTGCCACCAGTCTTCAAGGCGCTGCGTGGGGATAACGGAAAGCGGCTTAGACATATTTATTTCGCTTTTTGAGCGGTTATCCAATCATTTATTACGTCTTCAAGCACCGCCATTGGCAACGAGCCTTGACCAATTACAGTGTCGTGAAAATTACGGATGTCGAAGTTAGCACCTAGTTCTTGCTCAGCTTTGGCACGTAGCTCACGGATTTTAATTTCGCCCATTTTGTATGATAAGGCCTGGCCAGGCCATGAGATGTAGCGATCGATTTGGTTCTCTACGGATTTTTGTGTCAGCGCAGTGTGTTTAGCCAAATAATCGATGGCCTCTTGGCGGCTCCAGCCAAAAGCATGAATGCCAGTATCGACGACTAAGCGCACAGCTCGCCACATTTCGTAACCTAAGCGGCCGAAGTCACTATATGGGTCCTGATAGAACCCTGCTTCTTTGCCTAGTCTCTCTGAATACAAGCCCCAACCTTCGCCAAAAGCCGAATGGCTTAGTGTGCGCCTGAATTCCGGTACATCTAATTCCATGGCAATAGCATTTTGTAGATGATGCCCTGGCACCGCCTCGTGCAGGCTGAGTGCCTCTAGGTTATAAAGTGGTTGTTGCGACGGCTCAGAAGTTAAAAAATATGTTCCCGGTGTGCGGTTGTCTGGTGGCGGCATATAAAACGCACCTCTAGTCGCTGAACCTTTGATGGTGAAAGTATTGCGCGGGAGGTGTCCAAAAAATGTGGGTAATTTGCCATACATTTTCATTGCGATAAACGCTGTTTTTTCGAGTACATCTTGATTGTCTGTTGCATAAAACTGCGGGTCGGTAGCTAAAAACACTAAAAATTCAGCATAACTTCCTGTAAACCCTACTTTATCAATAATCAACTGCATCTCTATACGAATGCGTTTAACTTCGCTTAAGCCCAAATCATGAATTTGCTGAGGTGTTGCATCAGTAGTGGTGAAGTAATTGGCTGTGTATGTATAGTAGTCCAAACCAGCTTTAGCACTGGCAATACCCGGTTCTTTTCGACAGTTTGGCATGTAGTCGTTAACAAAAAAGTCATAAAAGCTCTGGTACGCAGGTGTCACTGCTGAGTCAATTAATGCGATAGCTTGGGCACTGAATTTGCTCTTTTGTTGTTGACTAAAAGTGTTAGGAAAGCGGGTGAAAGGTTCAAATAAAGCGCTTTGTTTTGCATCTGTCATTATGTGTTGGCTGATAGTTTGGTGATAGTCCTTAAAGCTTTCGCAGTGATGAATATACCCATTGGCCAGACCCGCTTTCATTAGGTTAATATTTTCTTGATTAAAGCGAGGATAGTCAGCCAAGCTAATTAAAAAGTTGTCATAGTCGCTGCTTGATAAAAATGCCATGTTGGCTGGTGCTTCGGCAAAGTAAGTGTGCCAACCGCTTAAAAAGTTAATCGGGAAATACTTATCTTGGTATCGGTGGCTCATAGCTTCAGTTTCTCGTTCATATTTAAACAAACGATAATTCATCAGTTTTTCTTCACTCAATACTTGAGCATCAATTTCTTCAAGCGCGTTCAATACCTGAATATTATAAGCTTCTCGCCTAGCTATGGCCTGAGGTGTAAATTCGGCTAATTTGCCATTAGGTTTCCAACCATCTGGGTCGGTGCGGAAGAATACTTTTTCCTTTTTAGCATTCTGCCAGTGCTGGTCGATGATATTGGTTAGATCAGCATTTGAGTCGGCGAAGGAGTTCCAGCTAATAGCTGTAAGAGTGAATACTGCTAAAACTTTATTAAACATAATGTTCTCTTTTTGTTTTTTGTTTAGTTATTTTTATAGTCGTTGTTATTAGATAGGAATTGCTGCCAGTTTGCCAATAGGAGAGGCTATGGAGTTCGGTGGTAATGTAGACCAGCGAATACCTTTGTCAGTTAAAGGTATAGACACCATCTTCTAAACGCGGCCCAAATTCTCTGAGCAGGTAAATGCCAAGTTCATTAGAGAAGCATATTCTAAGTTTCTAGGTTTCGGCTTCGCTATGCGCAAAATTAATGGGCGAGTACTTTTTAAAAGATTATTCAAAGGTTATTCAAACGCACCTGTCACGACGCCTAAGAAGAGTTTAAACAGCTACCGCTG
>CAZMDX010000206.1:0-14876 GCA_964564805.1 uncultured Pseudoalteromonas sp.
CGCGCAATTAAAACAAACGGGCATAGCCCCGGATACTAAAATTTTGATTGAAGACATTATTAAGCCTGTCATTTGTCTGGGCACTGAATGTGCTTCAACCGTGATTCAAGTGGATGCCGATGGTAATAAGATTCCCTGTGGTTCAGACTTTGAGTGTTTAGCCGAAAATATTCACAGCTATTTTGAGCGAGTCCAAAAAAGTAGTTGGAAAACAGAGACCGAGAGACCATGAAAATAGCACTAAACATGATGAGTCAAATACAAAAAGGATTTACGTTGATAGAATTGATGATATCAGTTGCTATCATTGGCATTATTACCAGTATCGCTTATCCCAGCTATCAAGGGTTTACTGTCAGTACTAGTAGAGGAGCTGCCCAAGCTGATTTGATGAGCTTAGCTGCGGCTATGGAGCGACACAAAGCAGCTAATTTTAGTTATAAGGCTGCAGCAGACTCAACAGCAGATACTGGAAAACCCGCTATTTTCCATCAGCATTCGCCATCTGCTGAGCTTTATGGCAAACGCAAATATGATCTGTATATTACTTCGGCCAGTGGCAGTGCTTATCTCATTGAGGCTAGGCCTGTAACTGGCACTTCACAAGCTGGGGACGGAAAGGTTGCCTTTTACAGCGATGGACGTCGAGCATGGGATAAGAACAATAATGGCACTTTAAGTACTACTGAATATTGCTGGAGTTGTTAGAATGTTTCCTAATGAATCTTCTTCACTCTGCCTACTTCACCACTGTCTAATCTAACTTTAATACCGTGGGGATGATTGGGCGAGTTGGTGAGAATTTTTTCGATCACACCCTCGGTTAAATTACCCGATCCTTGATCTTGCTTCAGTACGATAGATACTTGCGTACCAATCTTAATATTTGCTCGTTTCGTGCCTTCCATTATTATTCCTAATCTTCAATTTTATCTTTAAATTCGCACAAATCTTCAATTAAACATGAGCCGCAGCGAGGTTTACGGGCAATACAAGTATATCTGCCGTGTAAAATTAACCAATGATGCACATCTACTTTAAATTCGGCAGGTATTACTTTTAACAATTTTTGCTCAACTAAGTCAACGTTTTTCCCCATGGCTAATTTGGTTCTGTTTGATACCCTAAATATATGGGTGTCGACGGCTATGGTAGGCCAGCCAAAAGCTGTATTTAATACCACATTCGCTGTTTTTCGCCCCACGCCTGGTAAGGCTTCTAGTGCCTCTCTATTTTGGGGAACAATTGATGCATGTTGGTTGATTAACATGCCACAGGTTTTAATTACATTTTGCGCTTTGGTATTAAATAAACCGATAGTTTTGATATAGGTTTTTAACCCTTCGACACCTAGGGAATAAATAGTTTCTGGGGTGTTAGCTACGGGGTATAGTTTATCTGTTGCTTTGTTAACGCTCACATCTGTCGCTTGCGCAGATAAAATTACTGCAATCAACAACTCAAAAGGACTGGCAAAATTAAGCTCTGTTTCGGGGTGAGGGTTGGCCTCGCACCAGCGAGTCAACATTTCTAAACGTTTTTGTTTATTCATTTAATACCGATTTATACTCTAAAAAATCTAAAATCTAAAATCTAAAATCTAAAATCTAAAATCTAAAATCTAAAATCTAAAATCTAGTTGCTTATACCTCGCATTTTGGGTCCCTCAACCCTCTGTCGTGACACGTGCCCGCTGCACGACTTTCGCTTCATATTTAGCGGCAAACAAACGTTCCATATGGCTATCCAACACATTTTTAAGTGCAATTAACAGACCCATACATAAAAAAGCACCGGGTGGTAAAATAGCCAATAAAAATGGGCTATCGGTTTCAAATACGGTGATTTTTAATACAGTAGCCCAATCGCCTAATAATAAGTTGGCACCATCAAACAAAGTGCCGTAGCCTAATAATTCACGCATTGCACCCAATAACACTAATACTAAAGTAAAGCCTAGTCCCATCATTAAACCGTCGAAAGCTGATTTTCCAACTGTGTTTTTAGATGCATATGCTTCGGCACGCCCGATAATGGCACAGTTGGTGACTATCAATGGTATGAATATTCCCAATGCTTGATAAAGCGTAAATGTGTAGGCATTCATCAATAATTGTACTATCGTCACAAATGCAGCAATGATCATCACAAATATTGGGATACGAATTTCGCTGGGTACCCAATTACGGATTATCGACACTGTGGTATTTGAACCAATCAATACTAGGGTGGTGGCCAGACCTAAACCCAGTCCATTAATAATCGTCGCTGTTACTGCAAGTAAAGGGCATAAACCTAGTAGTTGCACCAATGCGGGGTTATTCTTCCACAATCCTTGCCAACTTAACTCTTTAAATTCGCTCATTATTTTCGCTCATGTTTTTTGCTACGGCGTTTTCAACATTATTTACTGAGTTGTTTAAAGCACAGCTGTTGGTAGCACTAAAAATAGCGGTTTTATTAGCCAAATAATATTCCACACTTGATTTAACCGCATTGACTACTGCTCTTGGTGTAATAGTGGCGCCAGTAAACTGATCAAATTGTCCGCCATCTTTTTTAACTGCCCAATTTGAGGCTATTTCGGCAGTGTAAACTTGATTGTCGAAGTCCAAAACCCAATTATTGATTCGTAGATCAATTTTATCACCCAAGCCCGGCGTCTCTTTGTGATCGAGAATTCTCACACCTGTCACTTTGGCCGAATCTACTTTGGAACTGGTTACCCCCACGACTAATTGAATTTTTCCGCTATAACCATCTGGGGCAGTTGTTTCTATAGCGGCTGCAACGGCTTTTCCTTGTTTGGTGGCTCGATAAATATGCTGTGGTTGACCAGAGCCTAACATTTCAACTGAAGTCACTAACGCGCAATCTAGCTGGATTGAATTGTCATAGCTTTTTTCATCGATAATTGCGTTGAGAATGGTTAACAGTTTTTGCTGTTGTTGCAAAGCAATTTGATCCTTGGTACCAAAGTAGGTGAGTGAAATCAGTCCGGTTGTGATAACGGCAAAAATCGCCAATGCCAAGCCATTTTTACCCATTGTATTTAGCACTTTTTTTGTCATGGCTGGACCCTATTTTTAGGTTTTTGGTTGTTTGAGGAATGTCCATATGTGCGTGGGCGAGTATAATAATCGATCAAGGGAACAGCCATGTTCATGATCAGCACTGCAAAAGCTACTGCGTCCGGGTACCCCCCCCATTCTCTTATCAGGTATACCCAAATGCCGATGGCTGCGCCAAAAATTATTCTACCTTTATTTGTAGTTGAGCCAGATACAGGATCGGTGGCAATAAAAAATGCACCTATGATAATGCTTCCGTTAAAAAGATGGAAAAGGCTGGAAGGATATAAATCGCCGTCTACTAATGACATTATCAACGCACAGATAAATAACCCAGAAATCATACTGACGGGTATATGCCAATTAATAACTTTTTGTTTGAGTAAATATAGTCCCCCGAGCAGATAACCAAAACTTATCCAACTTGATGCCACTCCTAACCCAGAAATGACACTATCAAAAATTGGTAACTCTATTGTTTCTGAATAGGTAAGCCCTTGTGCAAGTCCCGTTTTGACTGTGTCAAGTGGTGTGGCCATAGTCACGCCATCAATACCTGTCTTGAGTTGAGCAAGACTAAAACCCTCAACGCTAAAGTCGGTGAAAATTGCGTATAAAGCATCCATAAAATTATGACTATATTGAGCAAGGTTGGCAGGTGGCAGCCACTGGGTCATTTGTACAGGGAAAGAAATCAACAACATGACATAACCCGCCATGGCCGGATTAAATACATTAAAACCCAGACCACCATATAGTTGTTTAACAATGCCAATAGCGAAGAATGTACCAATCACAATTACCCACCAAGGCGCAAAAGGTGGAAT
Organism: uncultured Pseudoalteromonas sp.; assembly: GCA_964564805.1. Taxonomy (GTDB): domain Bacteria; phylum Pseudomonadota; class Gammaproteobacteria; order Enterobacterales; family Alteromonadaceae; genus Paraglaciecola. Next base: position 3,899 of record CAZMDX010000206.1, read on the forward strand.
GCTGACTGCCAATAATATGGCTGCTAAAACAGCACTATAATCTTTTAATGCTCGCTCAAAATCGCGTTTCCGAAGTTCCAAAATAGCCGCTTCAGTAACAACTGCGGTAATAACTGCAAGCACAATCTGAATGATAGTGCCCCAACCAAAAAACCAAGTTTGCAACAATATGCCTGGTACCATTGCATAAATGACCAAGCGCATTACTTGTCCGGTATCACGACGAATGTGTTGGTGTGGTGAACTCGCTAACCTAAATCTCATAGAAGCTGATCATTTTTTTCAGCTGCCTTTTTGGCCTTGGCTTTTGCCACTGCGGCAGCAATTCTGCGCTTTTTCATTTCCACTTTTTGTTCTTCTATATTTACTAGCCTCACTGGACTATCAATCTCGGTGTTATTCAGGTTTTGTGCGGGTGGTGTTTTATCCGGCGTATCTTGATTGTTTGTGGTTTTTTGTGCTTCACGTTTTGCTTTAGCCTTGGCTACTGCAGCGATAATTCTGGCTTGTTTGCTGTCATTTCTAGCTTGCTCTTGTTGGTGCGGGGTCACATATTGTGGAATGACGTTATTCGTGACTTCAACTTGCACTTGATTATTTACTTTGGCAAGTTGTTCATCTGTACCCTGAGCATCTTCGTCGTTTTGCTGTTTCTGAATAATTTTTTTGTTGAATTCAGTCAGGTTTTTATTATCTATTAAAACAGGCTCAGGCTTTGTATCGGTGACTGGAACTTCAGACGCCGCTTTTTTTGCTTTTGCCCTTTCAATGGCCGCTTGAACGCGTTGATTCGAACTGATTTGTTTTGTGGTTATATCGATTTCTTTAGGTCGAATTGTCTCCTGTACATCACTATCAAGAACGACTTCGGCTGGTTCTGTTAGTTTTTCATCTGAGGCGCTGGAAACCTGTTTTTTAGCTTTTGCCCTAGCTAAGGCTGCTGCAATCTTGTCTTTGGCATTGTTGCCACTACTGGCCATAGCTTGTTTTCTAGACTCCGCAGCTAAACGATGTTTTTCGTCTCTGGCTTGCTGCTCGGCAATCAATCTTGCTTCGCGTTTTTCGAAGCGGCCTCGTGCTTTGTCTGATTTTTGTTTGTCTTCTTGTTCTACTCTTATTTCAGATTTTGCTATGCGGTAATAGTGAACTAAAGGTATTTCGCTGGGACACACATAGGCGCAGGCACCACATTCGATACAATCAAATAAATTATACTCTTGGGCCTTGTCTAACTCGTTGGCTTTTGAATGCCAAAACAATTGTTGTGGTAACAAGCTTGCAGGACAAACATCTGCGCATGCACTACAGCGGATACAGGCTTGTTCGTTGTTGCCTGCCATTTCATTGTCAGTCGGCGCCAAGATACAATTGGTGGTTTTTACTACAGGCACTAAGTCATTTATCATACTGAAGCCCATCATGGGCCCGCCCATGATAATGTTAGGCTGATTTTGAACTGCTTGCTTATAATCACAGTGGGCTAAAAGGTGGGCAACAGGGCTGCCAATAAGTGCCCAAACATTGCCGGGTTTTTCTGTGGCTTCACCTGTAATAGTGACCACACGTTCGATAAGAGGTTTACCCGAAAAAATGGCATCTGCTATGGCGAAACAGGTGCCCACATTATGCATAATGACACCTACATCTACAGGTAACCCTTTGGCAGGTACTTCTCGATTAGTTAACACTTGTATTAACTGTTTCTCACCACCAGCAGGATACTTAGTAGGTACATTACAAATGCGGTAATTAGGATTTTCTCGACACGCCACTTGCATCGCTTCGATGGCTTCAGGTTTATTGTTTTCTATTCCAATAAGTACATGTTTAGGTTTAATCAGATGACACAGCACATCTATACCCTGTCTGATCTGCCAAGCATGTTCTCGCATTAAACGGTCATCAGATGTAATGTAAGGTTCGCATTCAATACCGTTGATGATTAAAAAATCGACGTCCTTTTTTGGTGAAGACTTAATGTGCGTAGGAAATCCAGCTCCACCCATACCACTGATACCAGCATCACAAATTGCTGCCAACACTTGCATTTTTGGTTGATTTTGATAATCAACCAAAGGAGCAAGCTGAGTCCATTTGTCTTGTTGGTCGCTGCTTATTTGTACCGTCAATTCGGGTAAACCAGACGGATGAGCTGAAACGTGTTTATCTATTGCTGTAATTTCGCCAGAAGTAGGGGCGTGAATAGGGACTGCAAACGGATTCATACTTTTCGTCAGTGCTTGGCCTTTAAGCACTTTTTGACCTACTTCAACAATTAGGTGACCTTCGACACCAATATGCTGTTTTACCGTCACATACAGACGCTCTGGGATAGACAGTCTCTGTATTGGGGTCTTATTCGAAAGCGTTTTTCGTTCGGCAGGGAATACACCACCTGGGAAGTCCCATAATTCATGGTTGTCTAGTTTTTCAATAATGTCGTCAAAGTTATTTAGCATAATTTCCGTCTAACCTATTTGCTTAATAGGAATGGCAGCGATATCCCAACGCCAAGATGATGCACTACTTGCCATGGGTAACATATCGATGCAATCAACAGGACAAGGATCGACGCATAGGTCGCACCCAGTGCACTCGTCTACAATTACGGTATGCATCTGTTTAGCAGCACCTAATATGGCGTCAACAGGGCAGGCCTGAATACATTTTGTACAACCAATACATTCGTCTTCACGGATGTAGGCAACTTTCTTAATATCCTCTTCACCATGTGCGGCGTCTAAAGACTTGGCTTCGACGCCCATAAGATCAGCTAGTTTTTTTATAGTGACATCACCACCTGGAGGGCATTTATTTATTTCATCGCCATCTGCAATTGCTTGCGCATAAGGTTTGCATCCTGGATATCCACATTGACCACATTGGGTTTGCGGAAGTATTTGATCAATTTGTTCGACCAAAGGATCGCTTTCTACTTTAAACCTAACCGCGGCAAAGCCAAGTATCAGGCCAAAAACCAGTGCCAATAGACCGATGGCTAATAGCGCCGTTAAAATAGCGAAGCCTAATGACATTAAAATTTTACCAAACCAGTAAAGCCCATAAAGGCTAAGGACATTAAACCTGCAGTGATCATACCTATGGAAGCCCCTTTAAAGGGTTTAGGTACGTCAGCTACGGCTAAACGTTCACGCATTGCAGAGAATAATATTAGTACTAGAGAAAACCCCACTGCCGCACCAAAACCGTAAATGACTGATTCAACAAAATTGTGTTGTTGATTGATATTTAGTAATGCTACGCCTAACACTGCACAGTTGGTGGTGATGAGTGGTAAAAATATGCCTAACAAGCGGTATAAGGTTGGGCTGGTTTTGTGTACTACCATTTCAGTAAACTGCACGACGACCGCAATCACCAGGATAAAGCTTAGCGTTCTCAAGTAACCAATACCGAGTGGCAACAATATATAATGTTCAACTAAGTAGCTCGAAAGTGAGGCAAGTGTTAACACAAATGTCGTGGCCATAGACATACCAATAGCGGTTTCTAATTTTCCAGATACCCCCATAAATGGACATAGGCCTAAGAATTGAACCAACACAAAGTTGTTTACCAGCACAGTGCCGATTAGTAGTAGTAGGAATTCGGTCATGAAAAGTAGATATAAGCCAGGGGTTATTAATACAACACCATTATCTTTGTTTAAGAAGCTATTAACAACTCGATATTCGAAAGTTTGCTGTTTAAAAAAGAATATTTAAGAAATAAAATAGAATAATTCAGATAAGGGGTGTGAATAAGTGTTGAATTGGCTCCCCCTCCCCGACTCGAACAGGGGACCTGCGGATTAACAGTCCGTCGCTCTAACCAGCTGAGCTAAGGGGGAATTCAATTCAATATTAAATATTTATGTAATATTTAAATAACTGCAAGTATTAGTGGCTCCCCCTCCCCGACTCGAACAGGGGACCTGCGGATTAACAGTCCGTCGCTCTAACCAGCTGAGCTAAGGGGGAACTTAATACTAACGTCTTAAAGCGTTGTGGTTAGAAACCGTGGTGCTTTTCAACGGGGCAGAATACTAATGAGCATAGCGTCTGCTGTCAACACTCAAAGTGAGTTTTTATCTATATATTTTAAACTTTCACACAATCTGTACGTATTACCAACAAATAAAAAAATACGCGGTTTGAGTGCTTTAAAAACACTCGGTTTTAGTCTGTTAATTTGACATTTAATCAAAGACTGTTTTTTGATTTCGTTATAACTAATTGTTATTAATGAATTATTGATTACTGTACATAACAACAGTGTTTAACAAAAGTGTAACCTTTGTTGGCTATGCAAAAGGTTAGTGAGTACTAACAGAAAGGAAACTTCATAGAGGTGCCAATGTACGCCAATTAAAGGGCGAGGGCAGTTATCCACGAATCTTGTGGATAACTTTGTGGATTAAATTGTTAGTAATAAAAAAATACCCATCAATTCAAAGTCAATAGTTGAAGTAAAAAATATGTTGTTATTTTAAAAAGTATAATAAAAACAAATAGATATGTTTTTATTATCCTAAGCGTAAAGAAAAAAAAGATATTGCGAATTAAGTGGAAATTTTGTTGTGTGTTGTTTTTAAACAGAAAAGCAAAATAATAACTAATTAATAGTTTATTTTTTCAATTTGAATTTATTGTCACCAACGCGACAAAATTTATTTTGTAATTTGATGCTTGGATAAAATATAAACCGTCAATAAATAAATGTTCATGTGTATTTAAAAAGATACACATAGCGGTGACTTGATCTTGCAACAACTGAGTAACATTAATGCACTCAAATATAATAAATATGAAGAAAAAATCGCGTATTATGAATATCTTTATGGTTTTGCAAGAAACCCAATATTGATTGTCGAAATTTTAGATTTAAAATTTTGCCTTATTATTTTTATTGAGTCGGCCATCTTATTTACCAATAGCTTCAATTGAGAGAGTGTAATATTGACTTTAAGCATTAAAAAAACATCTCCTCCAGATTTGCTAAACAATGATATTACCATCACGCTGCGTAAAATGACCTTGCCAACAATAGTCGGTATGGTTGTTCTGATGACATTTGGTTTAGTAGATACCTTTTTTATTGGCATGTTAGGTACCCAAGAACTTGCCGCAATTAGTTTTACATTTCCGGTTACCTTTACTGTTATCAGTTTAAACATTGGTTTGGGTATAGGCACCTCAGCCATTATTGCTAAATTATTAGGAGCAAAGCAACACAGCCAAGCAAAGGAGACGGCAACAGGTGCGCTGATGTTGACTATGGTATTAGCGATTGTTTTTGCTTTTTTTGGCGTTGTGACGTTGGAGCCCATTTTTCGGCTGATGGGAGCAGATGAAAACCAGTTGAATTTGATCACGCAATATATGTTGGTGTGGTACAGCGCAGGGGTGTTTTTGGCAATACCCATGGTGGGTAATAGTGTGTTACGTGCTCACGGTGACACCAAAACGCCTAGTTATGTGATGGCTTTTGGTGGCCTTGTCAACGTGGTTCTCGACCCTATTCTTATATTTGGATGGGGACCAGTACCTGCCTTTGGGATCCAAGGCGCAGCCATCGCTACTCTTGTCGCTTGGGCTATTGGTTTGTTCTATATTTTGTATGTGTTGTCCATCAAACGAAAGTTAATTGAGCCTAGGCTTCTTAACTGGCAGGAATTAAAACGTAGCACGGGTGGTATATTAAAAATTGGTTTGCCTGCCGCTGGTGCGAATATGTTAACACCAATTTCTGCTGGAATAGTGACCGCATTTGTCGCAGGTTATGGCCCTCAGGCAGTCGCTGCTTGGGGAGTGGGTGGTCGATTAGAATCTATTGCCAGCATAGTAGTGCTGTCATTATCGATGTCACTACCTCCTTTTATTAGCCAGAATTTTGGGGCGAATAATATTGACCGAGTAAAACAGGCTTACAGTTTATGTGTCAAATTTGTGATTGTATGGCAGCTAATTATATTTGGTATATTGGTTCTTTTATCAGATGTCATTGCCAATATATTTAGTGATGAGCCAGAAGTCACTTCGATCATAGTTCTGTTTTTAGTGATTGTACCTTTAGGATACGGCACACAAGGAGTTACTATTTTAACTAATTCATCGTTTAATGCCATGCATATGCCGATGTCAGCTTTATCATTGAATGCGATGCGTTTATTTGTATTTTTTGTGCCTTTTTCTCTTTTAGGCAGTTATTGGTTTGAGCTGCCTGGGCTCTTTTGGGCGGGAGTAGTGGCAAACTTTGCTGTCGGTTGTATTGCCTTTGTATGGTGTAAAACCATCCTCGCCTCTCGATTTAAACAAAATGTATTGAGTAAATAAGATTTATGAGTAGAGCATTTGAATTATCCTCCAGTTATTCACCAGCTGGTGATCAACCCAAAGCAATAAAAGCGTTAGTTGAAGGCCTAGAGAATGGCTTAGCACGACAAATATTATTGGGTGTTACTGGTTCAGGAAAAACCTTTACTATGGCTAACGTCATTGAAAAGGTGCAGCGGCCAACATTGATATTGGCGCATAATAAAACCCTAGCGGCTCAACTTTACGGAGAAATGAAGGAGTTTTTCCCAAATAACGCAGTGGAGTATTTTGTTTCTTATTACGACTATTATCAGCCTGAGGCTTATGTGCCCTCGAGCGACACGTTTATCGAAAAAGACTCATCAATAAATGCACACATCGAACAAATGCGTTTATCAGCGACTAAGTCCCTTATGGAAAGGCGCGACGTTATTATTGTTTCTAGTGTCTCTGCTATTTATGGTTTGGGCGATCCTGATTCTTACATGAAAATGTTGGTACATTTTCGTAAGGGCGACATTATGAATCAACGCGACATTTTGCGACGTTTAGTCGAAATTCAATATACCCGCAATGATGTTGCGTTTGATAGAGGTACGTTTAGGGTGCGCGGTGACGTAATTGATGTATTTCCTGCTGACTCTGAGCGTCATGCTATTCGAGTGGAGTTGTTCGACGAGGAAGTCGAGCGCATCAGTATTTTTGATCCCTTAACGGGCGCGGTTGAAAAAACGGTAACCCGAGCCACTGTTTTCCCAAAAACTCATTATGTTACTCCTAGACAAAAAATAATTGATGCAATTGAACATATCAAAGTTGAATTGAAAGAAAGGCGCGAGCAACTTAAATCGGTTAATAAATTGGTAGAAGAGCAACGTGTGTCTCAGCGTTGTCAATTTGACATGGAAATGATGCAAGAGCTGGGTTATTGCTCAGGTATTGAAAATTATTCTCGATATTTGTCAGGCCGAAACCCTGGCGATCCACCACCTACTTTAATTGACTACTTCCCATCTGATGGATTAATGTTTATTGATGAATCTCATGTCACTGTGTCACAAATTGGGGCCATGTATAAAGGTGACAGGTCTCGTAAGGAAACGTTAGTAGAATATGGATTCAGATTACCTTCAGCACTAGACAATAGGCCTCTAAAATTTGAAGAGTTTGAACAAATTGCACCGCAAACGGTTTACGTGTCTGCTACGCCTGGTAAATTCGAATTAGCGACTGTACCGGACGATATAATTGAGCAACTAGTACGCCCGACAGGATTACTTGATCCAGAAATAGAAATAAGACCCGTAGGTACTCAAGTTGATGATTTACTCTCTGAAATTCATAAGTGTGTAGCGGCCAATGAAAGAGTGCTGGTAACTACATTAACCAAACGTATGTCCGAAGATTTAAGTGATTACTTAGATGAACACGGTGTGAAGGCTCGTTATCTTCACTCAGATATAGACACGGTAGAACGTATCGAGATTATTCGTGATCTGCGAATAGGTAAATTTGATGTGTTGGTTGGGATCAATTTGCTTAGAGAAGGGCTAGATATGCCAGAAGTGGCGTTAGTGGCAATTCTTGATGCGGACAAAGAAGGATTTTTACGTTCTGATAAGTCTTTAATTCAAACCATGGGGCGAGCAGCGCGACATCTCAACGGTCGGGCAATATTGTATGGAGATAGGATCACTGGGTCGATGCAGCGAGCTATTGAAGAAACTGACAGACGAAGAGAAATACAACGCGCTTATAATCTTAAACATGGAATTATTCCTACTCAGATGAATAAACCCATTACCGACATCATGGACGTGGGAGATGGCGATTCTGATAGTAAAGTTAAACTTAGATTAGTAGGTGAGTCGAGCAAAAAATACAACTCACTTAGTACGCCGCAGCTTTTGCAAAAAATCACAGAACTAGAAAAAGTTATGTTTAAAGCGGCAAAAGACCTAGACTTTGAAAAAGCGGCAAATCTGCGCGATGACATAGAAGCTTATCGGGCTCAGATAGTAAAGAATTCCTAATATACTCAAACTTTTAGACTACATGGCACCGGCATACAATATTATTTTAGTATTTTGCCGTTGCCATATGTGGCTAAGAGCAATTTTTAAGTTGATTGAAGTTTCAATAATAAACCCTTGATCACAGAGAAATAGGAGAATAAGGATTAAGGAGTATCGAATAAAATAGTCTTATAATGTGAAATAACAACATTATTGTTGAATACCTTTACGGCTTTTTTCCAAAAGGGCAACCAGCGCATTACCCCTGTTATTTGTAGTCAAGTATCTTTAACCCTTTTGTGTTATAAATTGATTTAAGATTTTTACCAACATTGCTTTTTTCGATTTCTGCTAAATTTCCATTGTAATCCGGCTACGGCTTTTCTACTATATACCTTAGTATAAATATCTATACCTTTAACTATACCTATAACTATATCTATAAGTGGTGCTGTGATGCTGAACCGTCTTCAAGAATCTGATATCAAATTACTTCGTGTATTTTACGCTGTAGCCTCATGTAATGGTTTCACTGCAGCCGAGCCAGTATTACGCATGCAACGCCCAAATATCAGTGCCGCCATCAAAAAGCTTGAAGAACGCCTAGATCTAGTTCTATGTCACCGCGGCCGTGGTGGTTTTCAAATGACCAAAGAAGGTGAGGTCGTTTTTCAGGAAACTAAACGTATTTTCAATTCTTTCGATAACTTTGTATTTAATCTAAAAAGCCTACATGACGATTATTCAGGGCATATCACTTTAGTGATGATGGCGGGTTTGCCGCTTTCATATCACTTAGCAGTCAGTAAATCTGTGAAAAGTACTATGAAGAAATTCAGCGATATTCATGTAAACATTCAAACTCGTTTGTATAACGAGGTCGAGCATGCTGCATTATCCGGTGAATGTCATTTAGTGTTATCAACTTACGATATGGTTAAACCTGAGTCTGTTACTTTTCATCCCGTAGAGGTGGAATGCAAAGGCCGATTATATTGCGCCGCCTCTCATGTATTAGCAAAATACCGAGATGGTCTACCTGACAATGTTAAAATTGGAGACTACCCAGCAATCGGTATTTCTGGTTTGTCCTCAGCTAATTATATTTCTGGTGACACACGGATGGCTATTCAAACCTTTTCCGACTCTTACGATGCGTGTTTATCGGCTATCATGACTGGCGAATATGTGGGGCTTCTACCAGATTATGTTCTCAGCAATCAAGCGGCAGGCTTAGGCCTAGTTCCAGTTGGAAAAAGTTTATTTGAATTTAGTCATGAGCTGTTTGTGATGAACGGTAAAAACACCCGCTTAAACCCTGTGTTAAGACATCTAATAAAAGAGCTTAGCTATTTTATTCAGCAAGTTGAAAAGTAAATTAAGTTAAGTTGGGTTAAATTAAGTAGTAAAAACCATAGCAACAATGCTAGGTGAAGTAAATTTAGATTCGGATGCAGCTCCTGAATAACCGTCGCAACGGCCATTAACCAACAGGTAGTTATGGACTGCGTTTTTAAATTTAGTTCAATGACTATTGTAAAATACCATTCACCAAAAAGTTAAAGAAAAACACAACTGCTAAACAGGGTCAATTAATAATCTATCATGTGTTTTTTATTTTTGCTCTCAAAGCCTTGTGTATTTTTTAAATTGGGCGACGTCTTGAAGTAAAGTTATTTCTCATACTCCAAAGGGTCACTTATTCCATTTTCAGTAAACGCTTCTAGTCTTTCTTGACAAGCTCCACATTTACCACATGCTTTTTTTCGGCCGTTGTAACAAGTCCAAGTTTGGTTGTAATCCAAACCCATTTCTAAACCAGCTGTTAAGATAGCCGTTTTACTGACATCTAAATAAGGTGTGACAATTTCGACACTTTCATAGTTCGCTATGGCACATACATCATTCATTTTATGGACAAATTCAGGGCGGCAGTCTGGGTAAATCGCATGATCACCGGAGTGTGCACCGTAGTAAACTTTGTTAGCGCTGATTGAGACGGCATAACCTACTGCCATCGATAACAAAATCATATTGCGATTTGGCACTACTGTACTTTTCATACTTTCTTCTTCGTAATGTCCCTCTGCTACTTCAATATCTGACGTGAGTGATGAACCACCGATAAGTTGATTGATTGCTGAAATATCAACCACTTTATGTTTTACATCTAGAACTTTGCATGCCAGAGCAGCATAATCTAGTTCTTTTTTATGTTTTTGACCGTAGTCAAAAGACAGAGCAAATACCTCTAAGCCCTGCTTGACTGCTAGGTTTAGGACAGTAAACGAGTCCATTCCACCAGAAAAAATTACCACTACCTTTTGTGACATGGGCTTTGCTTCTTTATAATCAATTAATGAATAGCGATTTTAAGTGATTTAAGGCTAAATTCCCACAACAGGGTGCTCTGTTTGTGACATCCATTAAAAAAATAGGAAAGTGATTGAATTTATATAAAATTAATGAGGTGTTTGAGTCTTTGCAAGGTGAGGGAAGTTATACGGGATTGCCATCCATCTTTGTGCGCTTACAGGGTTGTCCAGTGGGTTGTCCATGGTGTGATACTAAACATACTTGGGTAGTGTCGCCTGAGTTACAAACCACAAGCGATGCAGTGATGGACGAAACGGCAGAGTCTGAACG
>CAZMDX010000207.1:0-1949 GCA_964564805.1 uncultured Pseudoalteromonas sp.
CGGCAGGATCGGTAAAGACCGTGTCGATAGGATCAGGGGCCTGACCTGCGATATAACCGGCCGGCTCTCCATCATCAGCAGAGGTAAAACCGCCGCTTTTAAAGCCCTGTGAGTAGCTGAAGTACAGCATGGCGCTGTCGAGAGCGTCCCACTGCACATTAAGCGACGGCAGCCATTTGTCCGTTGCACGTTCTTCGTTGAACTGATAGTTATACGAGTTAAAGGTTTCCGCCCAAATAGTTGTCAAAAACGCATTATTACTGGCTGTATCCATCCCCGTAACGCTATCGGAGAGAAACTGAAAGGTATCCACTTCCTTATCTTCTTCGGTGTAACGCAGGCCGACGGTTACTCGAAACGAGTCGCTAATATTAAAGGTACCTTGACCAAATACTGCCCACGAACTCGAGTCCAGTTGATACCCGTGAGTCCGTGCTATCTGGTTGGCCGAATACTGACCGCCACTCAGAGCTATCATTAAGTTGTCTATACCGATGAGTTGAGGCGTAAGACCACCAAAATTGGTGTCAATGTCCACTCGGCGGTCAAACTCCAGATCACTTTGCTCGTAATACACGCCGGCAACATAATCAAAAAACTCGCCGCCGGGAGACGTAATGCGAAATTCCTGGCTAAACTGTTCGAACTCCTGGTCATCATCGCGGGAAATAAACTGCAACGGCAACCAGTCTATATCAACCCCGTCGAGAGAATTATAGGACGACCAACCGGTGATCGAGGTAAACAGCATGTCCTGCAAATCCCAATCGACTTTTAGTACTAGGTTGTCCGTTTCATTCTGGCTAATTTCCGGATTTTTACCAATTTGTGCCGTTTGACCATCCCCATCTAAGCCCAGATTATTGTCCTTGTACGTTGTAAATTCGTCTTGTGTGGCTGCTGCAAAGTCAGAGAAAAAAGTATCCACAGCAGCGTAGGCGATACCAGCAAATGCACTCGCATTAGGAACGTCTCTGGCACGACCCTCAGCGTCTAAAAATAGCTTAGTGGAAGAAGGCGCACCCACTCGGTCGTAATCAGAATGGCTGTATTTGAAATTAATGTCCAGACCATCGATAGGCTGCCAAACTGCAGTGAAACGATACAACGCTTCTTCCAGTGCAGGTTCATCGGTATTCAGATAAACGTTTTTCAGGTAACCACCTGTTTCACGCCACTTGCCACCAAAGCGAAGGGCAAGGTTGTCAGTGGCCGAACCACTCACATAACCTTCAACAATCTTACCGTCGTTCTGTTCTGCTGCGACGGCGATGCTGCCATTAAGCTCGTCACCAACATCTGGCGATGCGGTGGTGACGTTGATTGCACCGGCCACCGTGTTTTTACCAAACAAAGTGCCCTGTGGACCCCGCAATACTTCGACACGCTCTACGTCCATAAAGGGTGATCGGTACTGCCGGCCACGACCCATGTAAATGCCGTCAATATACATACCCACAGATTGTTCAAACGCCTGGTTATTACCAGAGCCCATACCGCGCATGTAAATATTGGTATTGACCGCCGCGTTCGTTATGAAAAGATTAGGGATATAATCTGCCAGCGAAGACATATTGGCGATGCCGGCAGACTCCAGCTTGTCGCCATGTATGGCAGTTACCGAGATGGGTACTTCCTGTAGGCTCTCAGTCCTTTTTTGTGCGGTAATAACAATTTTTTCAAGCGTTTGTGCCTGAGTATGAGTAGATGATGTGGCCATCGCCAGGGCGATTGCGGCAACCAGGGGGGCCTGTTTGAATATTACGGGCATGTAGAATCCTCGAATTTAGTAATTTTTATCATAATCACAGGGTTATTTGGAGAACGTCGAACCCTGTTGCTGCGCGCACATTATATTAACGCGACCGACACATTGACACTAAATGAATTTAATGTCAAAATGTTATCAAGGTGTTAATGGATTTGTCCACTGGATAATTCCGTAATCA
>CAZMDX010000208.1:0-2163 GCA_964564805.1 uncultured Pseudoalteromonas sp.
CCCTCCTTGGTAGTGATTCAGAATTTTTCCCGAAAAATAAATGTTTCTACAAGGTTGGTGTAATTAAAATTTGGGTGTTGGATGGTTTGTTTGGTGTTCAATATTCGCTTTGAGTTTTAGGGGTGTAGTTCCAATTGGTAGAACAGCGGTCTCCAAAACCGATGGTTGGGGGTTCGAATCCCTCCACCCCTGCCATTTTATTGGCAAAAATGTCCCATTTTTAGGTGACGACATAACTAGCAAGAGAGTTAGGGTTTAGTATGAGTGAGAATACAGAAAACAGTTCCAACCCAGTAGACATGTTGAAATGGTTGGTTATATTTGGTTTGTTGGGGGGCGTAGTTGCTGCTAACCATTTTTTTCCAGAACTATCCGTTCTGTACATTGCTCTAATTGCTGTTGCTGCTGTAGGGATTTCAGGTTTTATAGCTTCTACAACTTTAAAAGGTAGTACCTTTATTACGTTTGCAAAAGAGTCAAGAACTGAAGTGCGCAAGGTTGTATGGCCTACTCGCCAAGAGACAACCACCACCACTATGATTGTACTAGCCGCTACTGTCGTCATGGCACTAATTTTGTGGGGACTAGACGGGATTATTGTTGAGATTGTCTCATTTATAACTGGTTTAGGAATTTAAGTAATGTCTGATAAAAAATGGTACGTGGTTCAAGCTTTCTCTGGGTATGAAGGTCGTGTTCAAAAAACTTTGCTAGAACATATTAGAATGAACGAAATGGAAGATTATTTCGGTGACATTTTAGTACCTACCGAAGAAGTTGTTGAAATGCGCGCAGGACAACAGAGAAAAAGTGAACGTAAGTTTTTTCCAGGTTACGTACTAGTCCAAATGGATATGAATGAAGACTCATGGCATCTAGTTAAAAGTGTCCCTAGAGTGTTGGGTTTCATCGGTGGAACTTCAGACCGCCCAGCACCTATCACCAAAAAAGAAGCGGATGCTATTTTGAACCGTCTTGAAGAAGGTGTTGATAAACCAAAACCAAAAACATTGTTCGAACCAGGCGAAGTGGTGCGTGTCACCGATGGTCCTTTTGCGGATTTCAATGGTGTGGTTGAAGAAGTCGATTACGAAAAAAGTCGCTTGAAAGTGTCGGTACTTATATTCGGTCGTTCAACACCGGTAGAACTGGAGTTTGGCCAAGTAGAAAAAGGCTAGATTAAATAACATTTTGAATAAAAAAGGATGCCATGAGCATCCTTTTTTATTGGCGATGATCAACAAAATAATATGTTTGCGTATATGGGGCGTTATATCGTGTGATTAATGATAATGTGATTTCAAATTGAAATCGTACGATTATTAGTGTGGCAACAATGTTTTCTGCTGCTGATTTTCTGCAACATCATAATCGAGACCTGACTGCATCGAACTATAAAAATAACAGCAACTTTTTTAAAACTTGATGTTGGATAAATTAAGTTATTAATTCAGAACTTTTTAGCTATAACAGTTATATAAATAAATGACAATAAAGTACGGTGTTTGCGCACAAATAGATGCCCTGATGTTTCCAATGTAACTAGTAATGCACAAAGCTTAGCATTGTCAAGAATAAGACTTGTGTCAAAGTGTTAGTTCATCTATACTTCGCGACCCATTTTATTAGAACGGGAAGCCGACTGAGTAAGCATTCTCAGTGTTTACAAGGCGTTATACCCAAATTAGAGAGTATTATCATGGCGAAGAAAGTCACTGGCTTAATTAAGCTTCAGGTTGCAGCAGGCGCTGCAAACCCTAGTCCACCTGTTGGTCCTGCACTTGGACAACATGGTGTTAATATCATGGAATTTTGTAAAGCGTTTAACGCAAAAACAGAATCTCTAGAAAAAGGCGCTCCGGTACCAGTAGAGATTACTGTATACGAAGATCGTTCTTTCACATTTGTAACTAAAACTCCTCCTGCTTCCTTCTTACTTAAGAAAGCTGCTGGTATAAAGAGTGGTTCTGGCCGTCCTAACACAGAAAAAGTGGGCAAAGTGACGCGCGCGCAATTAGAAGAAATTGCTAAAACTAAAGAACCTGATTTGACTGCAGCAAGTTTAGATGCAGCAGTAAACACCATCGCTGGCTCCGCACGCAGCATGGGCTTAGTGGTAGAGGGGTAAGACATGGCTAAATTATCAAAACGCGCTCGCTTAGT
>CAZMDX010000209.1:0-2976 GCA_964564805.1 uncultured Pseudoalteromonas sp.
CTTTGAAGCCTTTTTTTGCTTGGGAGGCTAAATAGTTAAGGTTAAATGATGAAACATATTGTTAGCGATATAAATTTACTAAATGTAATTTAATTAAAATAATAAATTCAACTAATAGATCTATTAAGAATACTATCGAACCAGTTATATAATTAACGGTGAATAAGTGTCTGAATTCTATTTAGTCCGCCACGGACAAGCTTCATTTGGAGCAAAAAATTACGACAAGTTAAGCGAGTTAGGTCATCAACAAGCGCGTTGGCTGGGTGAATACTTCACTGCAAGAGACATTACTTTTTCTCAGGTATTTATGGGTGATATGGTGCGCCACAGAGAAACAACCGAAGGTATTCTTGAAGGTATAAGTCTGCCTCCCACTATTACCGTAGACATTGGCTTTAATGAATTTAATTTTCAAAATATAGGCAAAAGTTACCTGTCATTAAACCCACAAAGTCAATTACCAGAAAACCCTGCACCCGCTGATTTTTATCGTTTGTTAAAACTAGCGATGCACGCATGGTCTAAGGATTTATTGCCCAAAGATACCCTTGAAGAAAGTTGGGGTGATTTTAAAAATAGAGTACAACGTGCTTTACACTTAGCTTGTAATCAAAATAGCGATAAGCCCATTTTAATTGTGAGTTCTGGGGGAGCTATATCTATGTTAATGAGTTTAGTATTAGGACTGGACGCTAAACAGGTCATTGAACTTAACATGCAGGTCCGCAATACCAGTATCAGTCATTTTTACTTTAATAAAAGCAATATACGTTTATCAAGTTTTAACAATATCCCGCATTTAGACAGTCCAGATAGACTGGACTCCATCACCTTTAGCTAAAGGAAATATAATAATGAATTTTGATTATTCTGAAAAATCGCAACAAATGATCGACCGATTACAAGCCTTCATGGATGAACACATTTATCCTATTGAAAAAGAGTATACTGATCTAGTGCATGCCAATTCTGCCAACAAAGAAACACGCTGGGTAACACCGGAAGTGATGGAAGAATTGAAGCAAAAAGCCAAAGATGCAGGTTTGTGGAACTTGTTTTTGCCCGAAGAATATTTGCCCTACGGAGCAGGTTTAACCAACCTTGAGTATGCACCTTTGTGCGAAATTATGGGGCGGGTAATGTGGAGTTCAGAAGTGTTCAACTGCAGTGCTCCTGATACAGGCAATATGGAAGTATTAGCTAGGTACGGTTCCGAACAAGACAAGCAGAAGTACTTGATACCACTTCTTGAAGGTAAAATACGCTCAGCTTTTGCTATGACCGAACCTGCAGTTGCATCATCAGATGCCACTAACATCGAAACCTCTATACAACGAGACGGTGATGAGTATGTCATAAATGGGCGTAAATGGTGGACCAGCGGTGCCATGAACGCTAACTGTAAAATTATGGTGGTAATGGGCAAAACAGACCCTAGCGCGGCTCGTCATCAACAACAATCACAAGTCCTGGTTCCACTGAACTCGAAAGGGATTACGGTCGTTCGGCCTTTAGCTGCTATGGGCCATTACGATGAACCGATTGGGCATGCTGAAGTATTATTCGACAACGTAAGAGTGCCAGCGGCAAATTTATTGGTCGGTGAAGGCGAAGGTTTTGCCATTGCTCAAGGTCGCTTAGGGCCGGGCCGTATTCACCATTGTATGCGTTTAATTGGCTGTGCCCAGCGTGCTTTGGATATGGCATGTGAAAGGGTTGAAAACCGCATCGCATTTGGTCAGCCCTTAAGTAAACAACAATCCATCCGTGAACGAATTGCACAGATGCACTGTGATATTGAACAAGCCCGTTTACTAACACTTAAAGCGGCTGATAACATGGACCGATACGGCAATAAAGTAAGTCGAAATATTATTGCCGCCATTAAAATCGTAGCACCAAAAATGGCCTGTAATGTAATTGATCAATCAATTCAAATGCACGGTGGTGGAGGGACTAGTCAGGATTATGTTTTGTCTGCTATATATGCTTACGCGAGAACCATAAGGTTAGCTGATGGGCCCGACGAAGTGCATATGATGCAATTAGGTCGTAATCTGATAAAAGATCACAACGCTTAATATGAGTGTGATAAAAAGGAAAATGTTATGACCGACAAAGGCTCAGTTGATCAATTAGACGTGCAACTTCTGGCTGACTACCTAACCCAACATGTTGTGGGTTTTGAAGGGCCCGTCACGGCAACTAAGTTTGCTGGTGGACAGTCAAATCCTACCTTTAAGTTAGTGACTACTAATCAGTCTTATGTTTTACGACGCCAACCACCGGGAAAATTACTTAAGTCTGCCCATGCCGTTGACCGTGAATATAAAGTATTAGCCGCACTCGAAAACTCTGCGGTACCTGTGGCAAAGGTTTATCATCTTTGCGAAGACTCATCCTTAATCGGCAGCATGTTTTATATTATGGAGTATGTTGAGGGACGAGTGTTTTGGGACAGCGCATTGCCAGAAATTAGCGATAATTCAATACGCAGTCAAATGTATCAAGAAATGGTTGAAGTTATGGCTGCATTGCATAGCGTGGATATCGAGAAAGTGGGTTTGACTGATTACGGTAAACCCGGCAATTATTACGAACGTCAATTTAGCCGTTGGAGTAAGCAGTACAAATTGTCAGAAACGCACGATATCCCCGAAATGGATCAGTTAATTGCTTGGCTTGAAAAACATTTGCCAGAAGATGATGGAAAAATCTCGCTAGTGCATGGCGATTATCGAATGGATAACTTAATGTTTCATCCTACAGAGCCTAAGATTTTAGCTGTATTGGATTGGGAACTATCTACTTTAGGCCATCCTTATGCTGATTTAGCTTATCAATGTATGCAGTTGCGTTTACCCGAAAACGTTGGCAAAGCCACGGGTTTAGGCGGTATTGAGAGAATGCCCTTAGGGATCCCAGAAGAGCTAGAGTATGTAAACGCTTATTGTAAATTAGTAGGGATCGAGA
>CAZMDX010000210.1:0-2273 GCA_964564805.1 uncultured Pseudoalteromonas sp.
GTGACTAGGCTGTCCTAACTCAACTTCGCGCTCAATATCTACCACCCCATTAGCCCCTGCGTAGACTGTTGAAGTTATTCTAGCAGGCGTACCAAACATACTATCGCCGATTTCTAGCACAGTTAAACCATTCACTTTACCTACGTCAACACCTTGCGTCGCAATCAGAATTTGGCCTTGTTTGATATCGTCTAGTACCGCTTCACTAACACGCCCGGTTCGATGTGTTTTTGCTGCTAAAGCTGCCTCAATATGGGTGACATCAAGTTCTTGAGTACTCTGATTTCTACAAAAGTATTCGGCTTCGTGCAAGAGCTCAATTACATCTGAAAAACGTGCAGATAATCGTTGCTGATGCTCTGCAAGACGCAAGCTATGTTCTACTAAGCGGTACATTGCTTTGGCAGATATACTTTTTAAACCCAGTTGTTTTACTTGAATTCTTACACGGCCCACAAAATCAAATAATGTCTTTTTATCTAATGGTATTTCATGGTCAAAGTCCACTAACACCCTAAACAACTCATAAAATTCGTCGTCATAATCTTGTAATGAATAGTACAGATCACGAGAGCCTAAAAGTATTACTTTTACATCTATCGGTATTTGTTGTGGATTGAGCGTGATGGAATTGACCATTCCTACATCATGTTGTGGTAAATCCATTTTGAGCGAACCGAACTTGAGCACTAATTTTAATGTCTCCCATGCATAAGGTTGCTCAATAAGTTTGTCTACATCTAATAATAAATATCCACCATTTGCTCGATGCATAGCACCAGGACGGATCATTCGATAGTTAGTAAGAACTGAACCCTGAATATTTGTGTATTCAACTCTGCCAAACAAATTTTGATGTGTTGGATTAGGCTCATATATTACTGGAGAGCCACTGTTTAATTGCTGCGAAACAATAATATTAGGTAGATATTGCTCTTCCAAAATAGCACGTTTGTCATATTCGTCGTGTTTGTCTTCTTTTTTATCATCAGCTAATACTTCAACTACCGTTTCCAATAGGTGAGGTTTAAGTTGACGTAAAAATTTTAAAATTGCTAAGTCAGATGAATACTTGTGCTCTAAACCTTTTAACAGTGGCCTGATCCCTAACTCTGCTGTATCTTTTTTTAATGCCCTTAGTTTTTCAGCCGTTGCTCGTTTCCATTTGGGTAGCTCAAGTAAGACCTCACTTAATTTATCTTCTAGTTCATCAATCAATTGGTAATGAAGTTGTCTTTCTGGCTCCGTCACTTTTACAAGCTCAACATCAGTTACCGGTTGACCATCAATGATGGGCGAAAAAGTGATCGTTCCTCCATCTTCAAACAAGGCAACGCCCTGTTGTTGAGCTTGTTGTTCAACTTCACTAATAGCGTTATCGTAATCTTGGTCAAATTTTCGAGTAATGGCTGCTTTTTTTCGTTGATAGCCAGGGTTATCGAATGCTGCGGGGAAGGTATCTAAAATCTCGTCAATTAGACTTTCCATATCTTTAATTAGTTTTTTACTTTCTCCTGCCAGCAGTCTTAATGAAAAGGGTTCGCGCTCATCTTCAAAATTATTGATATAGCACCAATCATCAGGTGTGACCGTTTTATTCACGTATTTATTAATAAATTCGTGTACCAAAGTAAAACGCCCAGTAGCTTGTTCGCCCATTACATAAAGATTGTATCCTCGTGCTTCTATACCCAGACCAAAAGATAACGCATCACGCGCTCTGTCCTGTCCGATGAAAGTGGAATTTAAAGCGTGTTGATCCTTAAGCGCTTGATTAATCAATCGTCTACTGGGTTTTGCAGTCAGTTGCTGCAGATGTAAGGCATATTTGTCTTGCATGTTAAATGGCTTAATACTACAAATTAGAAATATATGAATTAGTGAAACCCGTAATCAACAAGCTGTCAAACAGATACGAAAAGAATATGAAAAAGTGACTATTTTTAGTACAAATAAAGCAGAATATTCATTCTAAGAGTGTTTTTTTTAATTGGCTGATTATTACCTATTCAAATCTAAATAAGTTAATACACCTAAAAACTTCATAATAAGCTCGATAAATCACATATTTACTATTGTTAGCAAGGGATACGCTAAGGTACTCTAGCTGGCTATATTTTTATATCAATGTTTATGGGCGTTTTGTCCCTACAGCTCTAGTCACGGAAATCTTTTTTAATGGCCGAAAAACAGTATCAACCTCAAGAAATCGAAAAAGAGGTTCAAGCCTATTGGGAAACTCAGAAAACATTTAAAGCAACTGAAGACGCAGC
>CAZMDX010000211.1:0-1539 GCA_964564805.1 uncultured Pseudoalteromonas sp.
TGGACAAACCGCTTTGAATTGCGCCCTAGATTTAAATAAATACGGTGTACTTAAAGAGTTTGGTGTAGAAATGATTGGTGCCACGGCTGATGCGATTGATAAAGCAGAAGACCGTAACCGTTTTGATAAAGCCATGAAATCTATTGGCCTTGAATGTCCTTATGCTGAAATTGCTCACAGCATAGAAGAAGCGTTTGATGTTAGCTCGCGAATAGGTTTTCCTTGTATTATTCGCCCATCTTTTACTATGGGTGGTTCAGGTGGCGGTATTGCTTACAATAAACAAGAATTTGAAGAAATATGTCGTCGCGGATTAGATTTATCACCGACTAGTGAATTGTTGATAGATGAGTCATTAATTGGTTGGAAAGAATACGAAATGGAAGTGGTCAGAGACAAAGCTGACAACGTCATTATTGTATGTACCATAGAGAATATAGATCCTATGGGTGTGCATACAGGTGACTCCATTACCGTTGCTCCTGCCCAAACGTTGACTGATAAGGAATTTCAAATCATGCGTAATGCGGCAATTGCAGTGTTACGTGAGATTGGAGTAGAAACTGGCGGTTCAAACGTTCAGTTTGGCGTGGACCCTAAAACGGGTCGCTTGGTTGTTATTGAAATGAACCCAAGGGTATCTCGTTCTTCAGCTTTGGCGTCAAAAGCAACAGGTTTCCCTATTGCTAGAGTTGCTGCTAAATTAGCTATTGGTTATACCCTCGATGAATTAGCCAACGATATTACGGGCGGTTTAACTCCCGCTTCTTTTGAACCCACTATTGATTATGTAGTGACTAAAATCCCACGTTTTAATTTTGAAAAATTTGCCGGTGCCAATGACCGTCTCACCACACAAATGAAATCAGTGGGTGAGGTCATGGCCATTGGTCGCAACCAACAAGAGTCATTACAAAAAGCGTTACGTGGTTTAGAAGTTAATGTGAACGGCCTTGATTCTATTACCGATATTCATGCACCAGAGGCGAAAAGTACTATCATCCGTGAATTGCGTGAACCAGGCGCCGAACGTATTTGGTATATCGCTGATGCGATGCGCATGGGTATGTCTGTAGATGACATTTTCGAACTAACTAACATTGACAGATGGTATTTAGTGCAGATTGAAGAACTCATTATTCTCGAACAACAAATTCATGAGTCAGGTTTATCTTCAATTGACGACGATTTGATGAAAATACTTAAACGTAAAGGATTTGCAGACTCTAGAATTGCTGATCTAACTGGTGTAGATGAATCAGATGTGCGTGAACTGCGTCGCAGTTTTGACATACATCCTGTTTACAAGCGTGTTGATACTTGTGCAGCTGAGTTTTCATCTGACACCGCTTATATGTATTCTACTTATGATGAAGAGTGTGAAGCGAACCCCACTGACAATGACAAAATCATGGTGTTAGGTGGCGGTCCAAACCGTATAGGGCAGGGTATAGAGTTTGATTATTGCTGTGTTCACGCGGCGCTTGCGTTACGTGAAGATGGTTATGAAACTATCATGGTCAATTGCAACCCAGAGAC
>CAZMDX010000212.1:0-7498 GCA_964564805.1 uncultured Pseudoalteromonas sp.
AAGTCTAAAATATAAGAAAATACATATATTTCTGTATGCATAGTAAATATGATTAACAAATGTAGGAGGGGTATTAAATTATGATAAATGGGATTGGTATATATTATTCTTTTAATGGACTAAAGGAAAATTGACCTATAAGTATAACTGTAACCAATTATTGTAAATTAGAATTGGTCGCTTGATCATTGCTGGGTATTCGAGCATTAATAATAAAGCTGTATTTTTATCAAGACCTTGTTTCTGTTCTTCAGTTAATTGACGAAAAGTAGTACCACGTTTATTCAGCATTAACTCCCAGCCTAAAGCTTGTTCTGCAGCTTTTAACCATTGTTCATCCAAACCGTTTTGTCTGTAATCGTGGAAGGTATAGTCGATGTTGTTTGCTGATAACCAAATACGTGATTTCTTGATGGTGTCGCAGTTTTTAATGCCGTACAGGGTGGTCATGACGTCCTATTGAGTTAATAATTTTCTATAACACCGACTATAACGATAAAAGGTGATTCAGGTAAAGGCTGATAATGAGCTTTTGAGCGTTTGATAAAAATACTTATCTAATATTACATGAATAGCACATGTTCACTTAATTGGATGTGCCTATCAAAACAAAATAGCTTTTTGTATAAACTTAGAAAGTAGGGGACTAGATCAGTATGTTTACGACCGTCTACTGTATTTTTATTGCCCTTAAATAAAACTTACCATTTAAAGTTAAGGTAAATAGGTATCACAACTCAGTCATTTTTAGTGTGACTGTTTGTATATCGGAAGCTCTTATATGAACAACGTGTAAAGTGAATCGTAATACCCGATGCGCCCTGTTCAGTTATTAATATATTTACCTGTGCTATTTTTTATCATTTTGTCAGTGCTGTTGCAGATTCAAAGATGATTTTTAGTTTTTGTGCTGATGAAAGTGTTTGTGAAAAAATTCGTTATATAGTGTAAATCGTCTCTTTTTTAATGACTTTTTTACATGTTTTCCAAACAGATTACAAGCCGTTTAAAGACAACTCAAACGAGGCATAAGACCCTGTTGAATAGATTATCTGACTATTTTAGGTTGAGAGCTAATTTCTTACATTTTGTATAAGTGTTCATATGAACTATTACCTGATGGGGCGTTTGCAGCTTTGCTAATGCTTGCTGACAATCGATTAATGATAGAACGAAAAAATATAACGACGAATAGTATTTTCACAACAGCAAATATAATTTTTATTTTAGGATATTTGTCATTGAACCCCTTTTTCAATTAAGTGACCAACATTACACAAAATTTATGAGATATATCTTCAAAAAAATTAACAATTCAGGTGTAGCCGTATATTTGAGGATTAATAACATGCCTACTTGTTTATATATCTATCGAAAGTATTCAAAAGTATTTACATATACGGTAATTTCACGAAATACCGTTATAGCTCAATATTTTCTATGGTTCGATAGCACGGTTAACTTCTTTAATTCTTAACTTATTAATCCTTAACTATGATCATTCAAAAATGTATTTCATCATAAGATATGAGTTAATTCCGTCACAAGAACTGTCTTAGTAAAAGAATTCATAGGTACGTTAATCAACGACAGTATTTTTTCGTTAAAGGATTATTAATGTCGATGGTTTTTGTGATTTGGCAGTGAATTGGTTTTACCCAATGACATACTGACTCCATCCTAATCCTAAATGATCGCTCAGGCGTGGCGTATCTTCTTGTGTATAAGTTACAACTTTATCTTTGTCAAAATGTAATACTAGCCAACGTTTTGAAAAATCGGAGCAAAACAGACGACTGTAATAGTATCACGTTAGGCTTATCCACCATATCTGTGGATAACTCTGTTGAGTACTGTTTATATGTTGTTTAATATACTGATAAATATGGGAAATTTACGACTGGTTGCAAAACACTCATAAACTCAATGTTGATTGAAATTGCACCATTTTTAGAACGTTGTTGAGTAAAATAAAGACAGCTATATTTGTATAGTTAGCAATAACCTGATCTTATGCACAAGCAGTCAGAGATTTTTATACATTCGTTTTAAGGTAGTAGCAAAATTATTGAAGTATGAGATAACATAATGAAATGCCACGCAAGCGCTACACACTATTGTCTATGATTCGGTGTTTGTCATGCATAAAGAGTGGATCAAGACTTAGCCGTGCATTGATGTTTATGATTTTGATGAGACTGTTGTGCGAGTTATTAATGTCGATTGAGCTTTTATACCGTCTTATGGATTCAATATTAAAAATACGCTGGATTTTTAATACATAACCAATTTAGTTTACTGAGATATTTTTATTTTGATATTAATTAAGAATAATAGTGTTAATAAAAAAGGAAAAACATGCGGGTTTTAGATATATATGCGGGTAAAAATGCACTTTCAAGAATTAAAAAAGAAGGTTTTAGCTCGGATTTATTTGATTATATGTTGGGCGCATCCGGAGGACCTAAGTGGTTTGTGTTGGCAGGATTGGATCGTTATATTTTCCCTGAATTTTTTGCGGGGCGTACCAGACCCCTTAATATTATTGGTTCATCTGCTGGGGCGTTTCGGTTCGCCTGTTTTGCACAACAAGATCCGTTATCTGCGATTAATCGTTTAGTTGAGTGTTATTCGCGTACGGTATATTCCGATAAACCAACGGCTAAAGAAATTACTGAAAAAGGAACGGCACTACTGGAATATGTATTAGGCCAAAATGGCTGTGAAGAAATCATTAATAATCAAGTCATTAAAGCGCATTTTATTGTGGCTAAGTGCAAAGGGTTGACTCAATTTGAAGCAAAACCTTTACAAATGACTGGTTTGCTCGCCAGCGCCAGTGCAAATGTTGTCAAACGTAAATGGTTAGAAAAATTTTATCAACGTTACTTATTTTCATCTCCTAGTTCTAATCTAAGAGTCAATGATCCTAATAATATGTCTTCATATTTTGTGTCCTTGACACCTAAAAATCTATCACAAGCTCTTATGGCATCAGGCTCCATTCCTATCGTGATTGAAGGAGTGAAAAATATTGATGGTGCACCAGTAGGTATGTATCGAGATGGTGGAATTATTGATTATCATTTTGACTTAACTTTCGGACCACAAAAAGGCTTAGTGCTTTATCCACATTTTTACTCAAAACCCATACCTGGCTGGTTTGATAAGTCACTTAAAAAACGCTTACCTCATGCTAGCAGTTACGATGACGTAGTCATGCTGGTCCCTTCTGATGAATTTGTAGCTAGCCTACCTTATGGTAAAATTCCTGACAGAAAAGATTTTCAAACTATGCCAGCAGCACAACGCATAGAATATTGGCAAACGGTTATTTCAAAAAGTGATAGCCTGGGACAGGCTTTTAAGGATATGTATGATAATCAAAAAATTGTTGAACATATTAAACCTATTGAATTTGCTTGATATATTGACTCAGCAGGTAAGCAACTGAACTACTTGGAGGCTAATTTTTATTAGTGGCAGTAATAATAGATGTCTGCATATAAAAGTTAAGTGATGGTTAAACGTTTTTTATTAGAGAAAACGTTAGGTTTTTATAAACTGAACAATAAGGTCAATAGGGGTCGATAAAAGTTATTTCGCTCTCACTTAATCTAAAATACGACCTCTTATTGCTCCCTCTACGGCGTAAAAAGTAGTATCAGCTAAAGGCATCATCTTGCTAAATTACCTACGGCCGATTGAACTGGTTAAGTCTGTACCAAAATCAGACGATTTTTCAGCAGTGGCATGGTGTGATTATAAATAAATGTTAATGTCATTATTGGTTTTTTTTTAATGATTGCGAAGGTCAAACCGCTTTAATCTAACAAAAATTGACCCCTCATGAACAAATTAAATCAGGTTAAAAAGTGTATTCCTCATGACTTTTTCAGTTTTACTTGATACCAACAACCCACTGTTATCAATCAAAGCCTTTTAAATCTCTCGATAGGATTTCAAGCCAACTTATCGCTTTTAGTCGTTCGCACAATACACCTTGAAAATCTAATTAGTCCCTATTCCAACAATGGGTTGGGATTGATTTTTGATGCTTCAATTATAGAATTGATATCAGGTTCAATAAAAGTAATAGTACTTTCTAGATTGTTAATTTGCTCCTCGTAAGAAACAACTTTCTCTTCAATTATCCCGAGTTTTTTGCTCAGTATTGAAAAGCCTAGAGTACCACTAGACCCCCTCAAACTATGGATTTCAAACCTAAATTGTCTGATTGCGACCATAGATTTTGCTGTTTTAACCTCAGACCAGTATTTGACTACTAACGCTAATTTTCCATTCAATTCATCAGCAAAAGAAAGGCGAAACCTTGCTAGTGTTTGTTCCAACTTAGAATTCATTAGTATCCTTTAATTTTAACATTCCAAACAATTCTTAGTTGTTCCAGTTCTACGCCGACAAATTACTAATTTATTGTTTGTTTGTACAGAGAATTGTTGATATTCGTAGGCTTGTCTTCAAGTTTGAGCTAGCTTCTCAGATTAGTGAGGAAAATAGGTTTGAACTAACATTATTTATTTAACCCATAGTTGTTTGATTTAAATCAAAGTTTCTAATTGCCTTTGGTTTTTCTTAAATCGACGTGTTAATAGGTTTGATAAACACGCTGGTTAATTTGGTAAGTAAAAAAATTGGGCTGAATAATAAATGACAACAATCGCTTAACTAAAGTGGTCGTATTAAGTTGACCATGTCATGGTGCCCCTCTTAATGGGATTGGAGTATCAAACACTTTCATCAAAAAATCATCGTTATATCGCTGCAGCCTTTTAATGAGTAGAAATACTGAAACTGCATAAACACTTTCTCACTCTTTATAGCATCTCTCCCAGCAGTATCTCCCTCAGGTAAGCTAAACCTTCAGGGGATTCGGGAGCACAAATAAAAATAGCTAAAACAGAAATTAAAATTATTGAAGTGAACAATACAAACGTATTCATGTTGATGTCTTATCTTTATTCATAGACTAGGCATTAACATAAGGGAAAAGTTAGGCTAAGTAGATAATCGTTAGCAGTGTTTATTAACAGGGATCAGATTTGTGGATTAATGTCATAGACCTACTCAATAACCAGAAAAGCATCTTAAACATTTATGGTGAGATTACTGAACTAATCCGCTTTTGATTTATCTTGAGTCGCAGCCTTATCTTCGGCGTATTTAACTCTGATTTTGTTAGCACCTAACATGCTGTCGTTAAGGTTTTTAACTGCTACTTTTGCATCGCCTGCCTTGGGCATTTCAATAAAGCCAAACCCTTTAGATAAGCCATTTGATTTTTCTCTGACTATAGCACTTGATTGCACTTTACCATGTGCTTCAAAAGCTGTTTGTAGTTCTTGTTCAGTCGTTTCTCTGTCAAGGTTTCTGATTAATATTTTCATATGAGGTGTCACTTTTCAGTAATAATTATAGTTAGGTTATAATTATAACAGCTTAAGGTTCCCCAAACGATCTGATTTAAGAAACTGATAACGTTTTTAGAAATAGTAATTTGTTGTGAATATATATGTAAAACTTATTAGATAACTGCCCGTAGAGGTATGACTTGGCTAACTTAAGAAAGAGAAGATTAGTGTATTTGACACAAAACTAATCAAGAGAGATCACCCTATTTTTTTGATTATTATTTGTGTGGTCATCATTAGATGCTCACCTATGTTCGATGAATCACAGAATGAGGGGCTCGGTAAAATTTAACGCAAAGTCCAGCCTGATTCTATACTTGCATGGAACAGCAAAAGTGAATTATGGGGTTACCTTACTGTCGTATCGACCCCTTGCCTGTGTCTGATGATACTAGCTATTTGGTATTCAACAATATGCAGTATTCTAGTCAAATGAAACGGTACCAAACTCTTGGTGTAAATTCAAAAACATTGCACTCTTTTGGATAGATAATCAGCTGAATGATTGTCGTTATGACATGGCTGAAATACTTCCAGTAGAATTTTAGCGTTATCTTAAATAGGCCATACAACTCAAAATTAATAGGTCGTTTTTATTAGCCAAAGTTGATAACTTTGATAGTTGTCTTAGTGATATTGAGGTGGGTAAAGTAGATTATTCGTATGATAAAATAGAATTACACGTTGTCTATAAAGTTATGATGCAAGACAACGAAAATAGATTAGTTTGTCTAATTTAAACTAATCATGAAGATATTGAGCAACAAATGTTGCACTTATGAATACCCACAATAAGCCACGGCGAACAACGTATTATTAAATAATTTTGCGAAAAAGGCTGAAGTGACTTAAGTAACAAACCTGCCTTAGTGGAGTCTGTATTGATTGGTCGTTCGACTCCCTTGTTACACTCCGGCTATGAGGTAGCAAAAGACGGTGGTAAAGATTTAAAACTTGGTGATCCATCAGGTACCCGTATTTTTGATTATGGATGTGTGTCTATTTATTAGAGTCGGTTGAATAACGGTACGTTTGATGGAAGTTAATGAAGTGCGCCTAATTAATAGAATATTTTATAACAATGTGACAAAGATGTCCGTTTTTTGCCCAGCAACCGTTGCATAACTGTATGCTAGTAAAATTCACTGTGACCAAAAAAATCCATAAACAGGTAAAGTAATAGGTCAACATAGTCAAATTAGAGTGGAATTGAGAGCTTAAATAAGCTGTTGGTATTTATTGGTCATGCTGGCAATTAAAAAACATGACTATTCAGTCATTTTTAACAACCGCACATAATAAATAAAGCGTCTTTATAAACGATTACACATCAGCAGATTACAAAAAAGTATAAATATAAGTATATCTAAGTGTGGATTCATTAACTGAGGAAGAGAAAATCTTGATAGTTGAAAAAAAATTAGCCGTGACAGGATTAAGTTTATCATTTATTCAATCCGTGGAGACACAGTCATGAACACTCAACTAATGATAAGAAATGTATTGTTAATATTGACCACAACATTATTCGCTTGTAGTGAGCCACTAAAAACCTCTACTGTGAGCGATAATGTGGAGGTATTGCCTTACCAATTTGTTATGCCTGTGCTAGACAGAAAGCGCAGTATTCGATTGTATTTGCCCCCTAGTTATCAAACATCAGAGAAACGTTACCCAGTTGTTTACATGCATGACGGTCAGAATCTGTTTGACAACCTGACTGCAAATGAAGGTGAGTGGGGGGTCGACGAATCACTCAACCAGCTTGCTGAAAAAAACGGTATAGAGTTGATTGTTGTGGGTGTTGATAATGGAGGCGATTTTCGTATGAACGAGCTTTCTCCGTGGGTAAATAAACGTTTTGGCGAAGCACAAGGTAGGCAATATATGGACTTCATTGTGGAAGTCGTCAAACCCTTTATCGATACCAACTTTCGGACTCGTACAGACCGTTTACACACCGCAATTATGGGAAGTTCAATGGGTGGATTAATCTCTCACTATGCAGTGCATGCCTATCCACACGTGTTTAGTAAAGCAGGGATCTTTTCGCCTTCTTATTGGTA
>CAZMDX010000213.1:0-2210 GCA_964564805.1 uncultured Pseudoalteromonas sp.
ATGGGAACGTGCAAAAGCATTCGATTGTAGTTGTCCTATGTCACAATTTATAGCCATAGAGCAGGTTGAAAGCTTATCTGATATAGACTTTAGTTTGTGTGTCAATAATGAATTAAGACAACATGGCAATAGCCGAAATATGTTGTTTTCTATACTCAAATTATTAAAAAATATTTCTAACACATTTACTCTTTTACCTGGAGATATAGTGATGACAGGAACTCCTAGAGGTGTAGCCGCTTTAAACGCTAATGATCGTTTGTTAATCGAATTTAATGGGCATTTTTCTGCAAGAACAGATGTTGTATAAATAATGAAATTTTCTTTTAAATTTACAATCGATACTGCAAATAAGTTATTAATTTGTGAGGCTTTTGGTGAAGCTCGCGAAGTCATCGATATTGAACACATGTTAAAAACTATTGTTAAAATGGCAGATGAAAATCAAGTTAAAAATATAGTGCTTGATGTCACTACGTTTTCTATCCTTTGCTCTAATCAAGACATATCAGAATTGATGATAAACATCCAAGAGAACGGATGGCTTAAGGATATAAAAATAGCTAGGATTATCGAACCTGGACTCAATATTCACAATGTAATTGAAGCTATGGCTAAAAAGTTATCTTTACCGATTAAAAATTTTGAAACACGCAGCGAAGCCATGCTTTGGTTGTTATTTGATAAAGTGCGTGAATAACGTTGAGGTTTAATAAATATGGGTAATCCCATGGATAAGTACTGGGAAACGACTTCCCTTGAAAAGATGACTGAAAAACAGTGGGAAGGTATTTGTGATGGTTGTGCCAAATGTTGTTTACATAAATTCATTGATGATGATGAAGTCACTAAAGCAGCACCTACAGAGCATATTCTACAAGGCGAAAAAATTCATTTTACCAACATTGCTTGTGGGTTATTAAATACTAAAACGTGCGCGTGTACGCAGTATTCTGAGCGAACTACTTTGGTACCAGAATGTGTCAAACTTACCAAAGATAATCTGCAAGATATCTTTTTTATGCCTCACAGTTGCAGCTACCGTAGGCTTTACGAAGATAGGGGGTTACCCAGTTGGCACCCGTTACTGAACAAAGGTAAAAAATCAGCGATGCACAAATCAGGTATGTCCGTAAGGGGAAAGACTGTTGCTGATCATGATGTCGATTTAGAGCTGTTTGAAGATTATATAGCGCTTTGGCCGATGGAAGATTTGGATTAGGCTTTTAAAATACGAAATACGAAATACGAAATACGAAATACGAAATACCAGATACAAGCTACGAGTTATGAAATGAATGTTGTGAGGTTAGACGCTCTTAATTACCCTTGATAAATTAATTGGCATTGTGGCCAAAATCGCTTCGCCTGTTGGGATATGCTGATATTAAAAATGTCTATTAATACCAGCTTGTTCAGTTGTTACATCACAAATACTCTATTGCGATTTGCGATAGGTAGCTACTGTAAAGCTGCTTTTTCACAACGTATTTACCTTAAAACCCATCGACCCTGAAGCTCTCTAATAACCATCAACATCAAACAGAATTTCAATGTTGATGGAACTGAATCACTTCTACAAATTTCTCTTAACTATTTCTATCTAAGTGCTCAAAGTCAACTTCTTCATCTTTTATACCTGCATTTGGATCGTTAAATACCTCAATGTCTAATTCACTTTCACTTTTTGCTACGATACAAGCAACCATGCAGTCGCCAGTCACGTTTACTGCTGTTCGAGTCATATCCAGTAATCTATCTACACCTATAATAAGCGCAATACCTTCAACGGGTAAATTTACCTGTTGTAGCACCATCGCGAGCATGATGAGACCCACTCCTGGCACTCCAGCTGTGCCTATAGAAGCCAAGGTAGCAGTTAGTATAACCATCATATAATCACCTAAACTCAAATCTACAGCGTATACCTGTGCAATAAACACAGTAGCGACGCCTTGCATAATAGCGGTACCATCCATGTTGATAGTAGAGCCAAGAGGAACGGTAAAAGAAGCAACAGAACGTTTAACACCTAACTTTTTAATGGCTGTTTCCATGGTGATTGGCAAGGTGGCGCTGCTGCTTGAGGTACTAAACGCAAATAAAGCAGCATCTCGCATTTTCCTTATCAAGACTATGGGGCTTAAGCCACTGAGAACCTTTAAAATTATTGGGTAAGAAACAAATGCGTGTAATAACAACACAAACAC
>CAZMDX010000214.1:0-2393 GCA_964564805.1 uncultured Pseudoalteromonas sp.
ATTCAAATTTTTAGTTTTCATATACAGCACCCTATTCAAGGCGATTATTTGATTGATAGTGGTGTGTCGCAGCAGTTTACGGATAATCCAAGGCAACAAGGGATAGGGCCATTATTAGAGCCGATGTTAGGCATAGAAAAGCTATCGATTGTACAAACCAGCGAGCAGTATCTTAAACAAAACAACATCACCGATTTAAAAGCGGTTTTCTTAACGCACCTGCATCTAGATCACATCAGTGGGCTGCCAGATATCCCAAACAATACCCCTCTTTATGTAGGGAAAAATGAAGGCGCGGCTAAACATTGGATGAACATCGCAACCCAAGGCGTCGTGAATACCATCTTGGCCAACCGCCCAGCCCTGCAACAATGGAAGGCTGCAATGGTTGATATCTTTGACGATGGATCGGTAATCGCGCTGCATTTACCCGGACATACCCCCGGATCAACGGCGTATTTGGTGAACGACATTAAAGGACCCGTTCTGATTACAGGTGACATATCGCACACACGTTGGGGGTGGGAAAATAACGTAGGCCCAGGACAGTTTTCAATGGATCGCTCACTTAATCAAACGAATCTAATGGCACTTAAAAAATTGGTCAGTACAATTAAAGGATTACGAGTGCATTTAGGGCATGAGGAATAAACCTGCAGGAAACATCGGCGAAATCTGCAGGGTCAGGTACGAAACTGAAATTTATGATTTCAATATCTAGGTGTAGGAAGTTTTCCATCTAATGCGTTATTTAATGAATCAATAAACTCATCAGAATTAAGCTCTGACTTTGCCTTTTTAGCTATGTTTTTTGCATCATCTAAGCGCTCACCTATAACAAGTATGGCTATTAGTCTAGATACATTATATGCGAAGTTATTGGCTTCAAACTCTAACATTTCTTGGCTTCTTTGCTTATCGCCGTAAACACCTTTTTTATTTGCATCTATTGACCGAATATAACTCGATGCCATCTGGCTAAAATCGACATTTGGATTGAGATATTTGTTGTAGATTGAAAATTGCTCATGCTGGGTAAGCACGTCTTGAAAAAGTTGGAAATTCCTAGAAGCGATCTCTGGGTGTTGCTTATCTAGCCATTTAAAAAAGCTAATAGATTGATCTGTTCGTTCTAAAACCCTATTGATAGAAACATATTCTTGAACCAAAGAAAAATGGGTTTTCGGGTCATTCATCACGGTACGCTTAGCATAATTAGCAACGTATCTGAGAAGTGTTTTAGCTGGAGGATAAGTTTCACCAAGTCTCGACCAGCCTCCCAATCCGAATGATAGTCTTACAGCAGAGTAACTCTCATTTACTTCAAGTGCGTATTGATGAAACCATACGCGTTTTACTAGGGCCATGGCGTAGTCTTTGTTTTGCATGTCTTCGTTGGCGTTACTAATTAATTGCCCAAGGTCTATCGGCGTTTTAGGTGTGAATTCGGGTAAAGAGTCTAATATCTCTTTAGCTCGATTGGGAGAGTCAAGCCACATACCAGAAACATTAATGAGTTTGCATGGATAAGTATCGGCAAACCTAACATTGTATTTTGTACACGAATCCAGCACATGCAAATCAGCTACCTCTTGTGAACTTCGGCCGAGCACATAGGCCCAAGCCCCACTTTCTGATTGTGCAAAACTCTTAAATCCTGATACGTTTTTGTACTTATTTTGATAAGCATCGAGGGCTTTGAACGTAATAAGTGAATCTGCATTTTGAGGTGCATATTCGAAGATGACATTAGGGTTTTGAGACGCAGAGCTCGATCCGCCACCCTGTGCATCTGTTTGTGCCGTTGTAGATGAAGTGTTAGAACAAGAAAAAACGAAGGCAGTTAACCCTAAGAGTAAAATTTTTTTCATAGAATATCCTTATTAAATACGAGTGAAAGACTAACCGTCTATTATTGATTAGTAAAGTGACGTGTCTCCTTAGAAGATATTAGTGATGATGCAGAAACACGTATGTATATGTCATCAGATAAATTAACTAGGACACTATTTACGCTAGATTTTGGTCTGTTTCATTTTCATCTTATTCACCTAACAAACTCTCGCTTGAGGCGTCATAGTTAAAAGCGCCAATTAACAGAACCGCTATCTTTATTCTGCTCTTAGTCGGCAAAGCCAATGCTTTTAACCTACCCTCGGCTCGAGGCTCGCCGCTTATTTTGTGAACTCAGTAGGGAGGTAAATTGACTATGCAATTGAAATATTTACAGTGACACCCATCATAAAAACTGCGAATTAATTACTATAGGTGGCGCGTTAACGGTTATGTTGTTTTCGTTATAATTACTACCAGTGAAGCGGACCGTCTTAACCCGAGTACAGGTTAGTTAACATTTGAGGTGATGTTCAAAGATTTGTTATTTTTATTTTTCA
>CAZMDX010000215.1:0-2111 GCA_964564805.1 uncultured Pseudoalteromonas sp.
TTTTATTTTATTTTATTTCAAAATTAATGCGTATAAAGATACTTCGCTTAATGACGTTAGCCTTCAAATAAATACTATTCATTTGTATCCATAATGGTCCAGTAACAAGCGGTGCAGCTTGAGAGGTCGCCCGCACAATAACAACAAATATCAAAGTTAGGGCAGTAATATTGTCTGCACTCATGTAGTGTCTGTTTAGATAACACGTTTGTTATAACTAAGAAAAAATCTAATTAAATTTTTACATGGTACCTATTTAGCCTATGCACAATGTAGCCATTTTGAGTCGTGACTCCGCACTTTACCAGACACTGATAGAACAGGCACAATTACCACATCTACAACTAATATTGGTAGATAATAAAATTGCGGGAGCCTTTGACTATTCGCAAGTACACATATTGTTCGGTGACCCCGATTTGACGGCTCAAGTTGTTAGCCAGTGTACACAATTAAAATGGTTACAATCGACCTGGGCTGGCAACACCGCACTTTTTGCTTTGAATAAAACTGATTACCAACTTTGTGGAGTCAAGGGTGTCTTTCAGCAAGCTATGCAAGAATATGTATTTGCTTACCTTTTACACTTTTCACGTAATTTGGTTGGATTCAATCAAGCACAGAGAAACAAAAAATGGGCCGCACCGACTTATCAATCATTGGCCGGTAAAACACTAGGAATAATGGGTGTAGGTAATATAGGACAGGCGGTTGCCAAGATGGCTAAACACTTTTCCATGAAAACACGTGGTTATACTAGAACAAGTAACGACTGCGAGTTTATTGACCAATATTACACTTGTAACGACGAGCAAAACTTTGCTACAAAACTAGATTATCTGGTGTGTCTATTACCACAAAGTACTGCCACTACTGGGCTAATCGACCACAACTTCTTGTCTTATTTGCCTGAACACTGTGTATTGATCAATGCAGGCAGAGGAACAACAATAATCGATGCTGATTTAATCGCTACACTTAAAAATAAAACTCTAAAAGCGGCGGTTTTAGATGTGTTTGAGCAAGAACCGTTACCTGAACATCATCCATTTTGGCATTTAGATAATCTCTACGTTACTCAACACACAGCAGCAGAATCAGTACCTGAAGATATTTATCCCCTATTTAGTGATAATTATTACAGGTTTATCAAAGGGGAAATACTTCATAACGTTTTAGATTTTGCCAAGGGATATTGACAGAGCTAAGTTGAAGGCCCAAATGACTATGACGACAGATTTAATATGTGCGTAGTGTTAGTGACAATATTTATAAGATTTAACAAGTCAAAGTTGCACTAAAAGTAATCTATTATGACGTTCTACTGACAAAAATCGGGTACTGAGTCCCCATAGACTTGACCAAAAGATGCCTCTATTTTGATGATGTGTCCTTGCGAACACATCAACCTGCAGCGTTTTAACAGTCCATACATTTTACTATCTCATTAGATATTGCCACATATAAACTCAAAGTAGCCGTCTTTGAAAGGTAAGGGACCGTTGATAGTTGCATATATGAAACTAATAAAACGTATGAAAATTTGTTGTATGCATGCCACGTTACTGGACTAGTGTCAGCTCAACTAATCCAGCAATGTAGCAGAAAACTCGCTCATTTCAGATGGCAACATTGGATTAGTTAGAGTCAATATCTGTCTAATTCGTAAATTGAGTCGTTGAGCAACATCAGCATGATGATGATTAAACAGCGTTTCGTGTTCGCCGTTGTCATTTATCAACTTTAACCCAGTTTCAATTCGTTTTGCTAAAAAAAATTGGCTGGGATTAACATAAAAGACTAATGGAAATGGGTAATAAAGCATCAGTGATGGTTCAATGCTTATGCCACCTAAAGATTTAGCCTGCTGCTGAAAAATTTGTTCAACTTCATTCACACCCAAGGCTACATAATCAAAAATACCGTTTTTTAATAACAAAAATAAGTTGTCTAAGGTTCCCTGTTCAATAACCTTATATCGGTTATGCCTGAACAGTGCCGCATCTGCCCACGTTTCAGGTATGCCAATCGATAACGCTTGAAGCTGTTGTGGCGTGTTGATCTGAGCAAACTTTTTTAGGGACTCGTCTCTGACTAAAAGTAAGCGGTAA
>CAZMDX010000216.1:0-25718 GCA_964564805.1 uncultured Pseudoalteromonas sp.
AAGCTTTTTTTGTCGCCTTTATTGCCCCTAACACCTCTGGCAACGGCACTGACTTTACCTAGTTCAAGGGTAAATAAATCGGTGAGATAGCTGGTTTCTCGATAAGAGCGTCGATGTAACACAAATCCAGTAAGTTGCTCAGGTACCAAGAGTAAAACCCTTATTAATCAGTCTGAGACTAACTCACTTTTATCCGTACAACTTTCATGGCTTCAAATTCCATACCGGCAATTTCTTCTATCATCGGATAATAGGTTAAATTGACTCGTGCGCCCGTCAGGTTTTTATATGTTTTTCTGCGTCGGAATTTAAAAGGCACTTCTGTACCCTCAACCAACAAAATATTCATAAACCAATCATCGTCTTTACGCTGAACATGAGAAACAACAACCAACTCCTCAGAATGAGTAAGGTTATCGTGCTTATCCAGTAATTTTTCTACATCGGATTTTTTTGCCATGACCACTATTTAGTAAGCTAAAAGAAAACAAGTCTAACACTTATCTCAAATTACATAAATAACTATACCTATCTCACCTGAAAATCCGTATTTTAAAATCACTCATTCAGACACCAATAACATGAAAGTGACTTCAGCACTACAAAGCGGTAACTCCCTCAACCATTAACTG
The DNA here is from genome assembly GCA_964564805.1 of uncultured Pseudoalteromonas sp. GTDB lineage: Bacteria > Pseudomonadota > Gammaproteobacteria > Enterobacterales > Alteromonadaceae > Paraglaciecola. Next base: position 633 of record CAZMDX010000216.1, read on the forward strand.
TAAGCTTGTACGTCCTCTAAATTCGTTAATATCTAACTTATAAGCAAGACTGACATGGCTACATTGTGGATTCGGCCATTGAGCAAGGTCTACATTAAAAGCAATAGCATCGATTAACACACCACTTTCAAGTTTAAGTGTCATTTTTAAATGTTTACTGCCAACCAAACGATGCTCCATTAATTGGAATTCGCCATCAAAAAGTGGTTCTGGAAACCCTTGCCCCCATGGCCCTGCTTCTTTCAGACATTGAGCAAAAGCTAATGTAAATTCTTCGGTCTGCAATTCACCATCAGAAACTAATTCGCCTGCTAAAGGTCTATCTTTTAGGTTTTCTTCTGCTATTTGGTGAAAAACTTGCTCAAAAGTAGCGAGATTCTTCAGGGGTAGGCTAAGCCCAGCGGCCATAGCGTGGCCACCAAATTTAGCAATAACATCAGGGTAACGACTATTTATTTCTTCGAGTAAATCACGAATATGTAAACCCGGAATAGAGCGAGCTGAGCCTTTTAGAGTGTTATCATCCTGATGAGCAAAAGCGACAGTAGGACGATAATATTTATCTTTAATACGTCCCGCTAAAATACCAATGACACCTTGATGGTAATCTGCTCGATACAATACTAATCCAAAAGGTAAGCTACTTGCATCGAGGTTTAGACCATCTAAAGCTTTGACCGCTTCTTGCTGCATCGACCCTTCAATTTCGCGCCGCTCACGATTTAAACTATCTAACTGCACAGCTATTTGCCTAGCACGTGCGGGGTCATCTGTTATGAGACATTCAATGCCTAACGACATGTCATCTAACCGTCCAGCAGCATTTAAACGTGGCCCGACTACAAAGCCCAAATCCGAGGCAACTAGTCGGCTTCTTTCTTTGCCTGCCACTTCGATTATCGCTTGTATTCCCGGCCGACATTTATCGCTACGGATACGTTGTAAACCTTGGTGAACCAGTATTCTATTATTCTCATCTAATGGCACTACATCGGCTACGGTGCCCAGTGCCACTATATCAAGAAAATCAGCTAAATTAGGGACAGGTAAACCTTGTTGTGCAAGCCAGCCATTGGATTTCAATTTTGCTCGCAACGCAAGCATGAGATAAAAAGCGACACCGACACCCGCCAAATTTTTAGACAAGAACCCACAACCTGGCTGGTTTGGATTCACAATAGCGTCAGCGATAGGTAATGATTCGGCGGCTAAATGGTGATCGGTTACAATAACTGTTATACCCAAAGACTTAGCTTTTTCAACACCAGCAAAACAAGCGATGCCATTATCGACCGTCATGATAACTTCTGCTTGTTGTTGAGCCGCTACTTCAACTATCTCAGGACTTAAACCGTAACCAAAGTCAAAACGATTTGGCACTAAATAATCATGGTTCGTCGAACCCATCAAGCGTAACGACATCATACTTAACGCGGTGCTCGTAGCACCGTCGGCATCAAAGTCACCCACAATTATAATTTTTTTGTTACTCGCTATAGCTTCAGACAACAAACTCACTGCTTTTTCAACACCTTGTAATTGGTTGAAATGCAGCAGTGCTTTTGCGCTACGATTCAGTTGCGCAGCATCCTCGATACCTCTATCAGCATAAATTTGTTTTAATCTTGGATGCAACGGATCAGGAAGATGTTGGGTATCTTTTTTGAGTCTGCGACTGATTTGCACTTAAATATTTATCCATTGGAAATATGAAAACAAAAAAGCCTGCAGAAACACAGGCTTAAAAACATGTCGGTCATGCCAATTATAGGATGGCTTTCAACGCTTCTTCGAGTTGCTTAGGCGGTTGATAACCAGGGATAACTGAACCATTGGGCATAATAATGTTGGGTGTACCGTTCACCCCAATTCTTTGCCCAAAAGCATATTGCTCTGCAACTTTGGTTTCACAATTTTTGTTAGCCACTGTGCCACCCGCTTTGGCGTTGTTCATCGCTTCTTGTTTATCTTCAGCACACCAGACTGAGACCATATCAGTAAATGAACTGCTGTTGATCCCACCACGAGGGAAGGCAAGATAACGCACGGTAATACCTAGCTCATTATATTGGTCCATTTCGTTATGCAACTTGCGGCAATAGCCACAAGTAATATCGGTAAATATGTTAACTACGTATTTTTCTTTATCCGCTTTGTATTCGATAAATGCGTCTTTAAATTCTTTTAAGCCACCTAAACGTTCACTTCCAAGGGCCTCTTCAGTGACATTGCGCATACCATCTTCAATGTTATATATGCGGGCTTGTAATAAATATTTGCCATCTTTACTGGTATAAAACAGCCCTTTTTCTGTCATCACTTGCAACAAGCCAGAAACTGGCGCATCACCAATCGAGCTTACCTGCATACCTAATGAAGCTTGTAGCTTAGTTTTTACTTGGCCATAGTCTTGAGCATCGTCCGCTGCAAAAGTATTAAGGCTGACAGCGCTGACCAGTCCAGATAGTACCAGACCAATTTTTGTCCAATTTTTCATAATTTGCCCAATTGATTGCTATGTTGATAAGACCCTATTTGGGTCAAATAATTTCAAACGTATAACTATAGTTTAACGGAATAAGCGGTTCAAACCAAACAGTTCGGTAAATCTGTATGTAACGACTTGTTTTTGGCGTTCTATTTACTAGAAGCAGAGATTTTTATTCTTTTTCCAATTCACCTCGCAATAGATAATCTTTTAAGAACTTGTCAGATTTGCCCTGACCAATCAGCTGCAACCCTCGATAAGTCGAGTGTGAGGCAGCTATTTTAGCTTTGGTTAAGTATAGATTGCCTCCAAAGAATTCTGGGCTGGTGTATGCAGTTTGACATAACAATGATTGATATTATTGTGCAAGGCCGACGTCAGTCTGTTATTTTTGCCAAGTTAAAGCTTTTTCATGGCTTGAATAGCTCATTGTCTGCACCACTTTTGCTTAAGTTAGTGTACCAATCGGCAGCTTGATCTGGTTCCTTTCGCAACCAACTCATCAGCAAACTTAATACTTGACGCTCTGGTTGGCTTCGATCATCTCGCGTATGTTGCTTTTGAGCAGCATTTTGTGGTTTTGATCGACGACGAGCCAATAGCGTATTCAGTCACTGTGTTATCATTCTCAATTTAAACGCAACGCATTAAAATTCGATAATCCCTTGGATCAGACGGTGTAGAAGCAATATCCATCACCGCCATGGTCAATTCAGTTAAGTTAGACGACAACTCTCCCAATTTATTGATAATACTGTTTAAATTTTCCTCAGCTAGTCTACTGAAAATTGAAACTAATGACATTTCTATAGCAACATCACTTAAAACTGCAATGTTTATCCTAAGCCATTTGTAAGTGACGTTGCAGGTATTGTTCGGCCCAATTAACGAGTGTGACCATCATAGCTACTGACTTTTGCTCTCAGTCGCATATATTAGAAAATATAACATCCATTGTTTTACTTGAATTCATTCAGCATAACAAACTAAAAACATCATGATAGAAGTATCATTTTCTGGACCACTTTGATCCCTTAGAATATGCAAAGCATTAAGGAACACTTCCTCAGTCATACCCTCGATGTGCTGACATGCCTTAACCATTCCTGAAAAATTCATAGCGAATTTCTTTACAGACAACTCGGTTACCAGCACAACTATTTCTTTGGGGTATTTATCGGGAGGGTAGATGGAATGATAGCGACTCGTTTTTTTAACGCATATACCACTAACAAAACGGGAAGTTGTGTGACTTATAGTTAGTTTGAGTTTGAAAAGTTTGTAACAAAACTATCACTCAGTTGAGAACTAAAAGTATGTCCCAAGAAAGAAGCAGCTATTCCTGACACCAGCCACTCACTTTAATAATTTACTACTTTGAGATACATGTTGAATAAACATAACACACGGATATGCCAACCTACTGACTAAACATTAGCCTCGTGGATGATGCTCTGCCACTAGTTTTTGTAATCGTTCAGTCGCCACGTGGGTATAAATTTGTGTGGAAGATAAGTCACTATGTCCCAACAACATTTGTACAACACGTAAATCAGCTCCGTTATTGAGCAAATGAGTCGCAAATGCGTGACGCAAGGTATGTGGTGACAAGTCTGATTGAATATTTGCAACCTGGCTGTAGAGCTTAATACGATGCCAAAATGTTTGACGGGTCATGACCACGCCACGTTTACTGGGGAAAATGACGTCACTTTCTGATTTTAATAACGCACTTCTTCCTTGTTTTAAAAAAGTAGACACCCAGTCAACTGCGTCCTCACCTAAGGGCACTAATCGCTCTTTATTGCCTTTACCAATGACTCTTACCACACCTTGTTGAAGGCTTAATTGGTCAAGCCGTAAGCTAACTAATTCACTGACTCGCAAACCTGTGGCATACAAGACTTCTAACATGGCTTTATCACGAAGTTGAATAGGATCGTCAGTTTTAGGCGCATTTAACAATTCAATAACTTGTGACTCAGTCAACGTTTTAGGAAGCAATTGAGGAAGTTTTGGATTTTGTAGCAGGCTGACCGGATCATCGCTGCGAATTTTTTGCCGAAGCATATATTGACACAGGCTACGAAGACTACTTAAAAATCGAGATGTACTGCGTCCGGATAACCCACTGTCATAACGCTTAGCCAGATATTGATTCAACACATCCTGATTAAAATCAATCAATTGTAATGACTGGTCGAGCTCATTTTGCTGTGCCAAAAAAAGTGCAAATTTAGTTAAATCAGATCGATAAGCACTAAGAGTATTTTCACTTAATCCCTTTTCTAGCCACATCGCTTCAATAAAGTTTTCTAGTTGGATGGAATCTACGTTATTTAGCGGCATAAATGTCATTGTTCATTAATATTGAGGTCTCGTTTGTTGAGGTAGTAAGAGACTAGGCCTGTGCATCACTATCTTCTCCACATTGCCAACAAAGTTCAAAACTAGCACCATTTGGTTCATGGCAGTGCTCGCAGACCCAAGGAGATGAATCGACAGCTTGATTTTCAAAGTGTCTTATAAATTGTTGAGCTTTAGGCAACCATTCAGGGTCGCTGATCCAGACTTCAGGCAACACATCCATAGGGGATAGTTCACCCATGGCACCTATGGCAAATTCATTTTTCATAAAACAAGGAATACCTTTTTCATCAAGCAATTGCTTAATTTGAAACACCATAAAACGATCGTGATGAGTGTAAACTTTATCCAAGAGTATCCTTAAAAATTATAATTAATCCATATCGATAGAGACATTGGATAATGAACCAAGTTGGTTGCCATCACTAGAGTCTAACTTAATCATCAAACGTAAATCATTAGGTGAGTCAGCGTGATGGATAGCATGCTCTAAAGCAATGCTTCCCGCTTTATAAAGATCGTACAGAGCCATATCAAAACTCTGCATACCTATTTCTTTGCCTTTTTTCATGGCTTCTTTCAAGCTACCAATTTCGTTACGCTGTATTAAGTCGCACACCAAGGGTGAGTTAAGGAGTATTTCAATAGCTGCCACACGGCCTTTTCCATCTGGTGTAGGTACTAATTGTTGAGCAACAATAGCGCGCATATTCATACTTAAATCAAAACGTAATTTTTCATGTCGATCCGGTGGTGCCAAATGCATAATTCGCTCAATGGCCTGATTAGCATTATTAGCGTGCAATGTAGCCACGCATAAATGCCCAGTATCAGCAAAAGCCATCGCATATTCCATGGTTTCCATCGAACGTATTTCACCAATCATGATCACATCAGGTGCTTGGCGTAATGAACTTTTTAATGCGTCATCAAAAGACTTAGTATCGATACCCACTTCTCGCTGGGTCACCACGCAATTTGCATGTTCATGCACAAATTCTATGGGGTCTTCGATGGTTAAAATATGTCCTTTAGAATGTTGATTTCTATGTCCTATCAATGCCGCTAATGAGGTTGATTTACCTGTACCTGTAGCACCCACGAATAATAACAAGCCACGTTTAGACATAATTACGTCTTTCAATACTTCAGGTAAACCTAGTTCTGACACTTGCGGAATTTGTGTCACTATTAGCCTAACCACCATGCCAGCCATATCTCGCTGCCAAAAAGCACTGCAACGAAAGCGGCCTATTTCTTCCCTAGCAATAGCAAAATTACATTCCTTCGTTTGTTCAAACTCATCCTTTTGTTTGCTGCTCATGGCGTCATGCACTAGAGCTAGCGCCTCATCCTCAGTTAAGTTACTGCCACCTAAAGAGGTCATTTGACCATTTACTTTCGCACTAACTGGAAAACCAACTGTGACAAATAAATCTGAGGCGCCTAAACCTTGCATCTCTTCCAAATAAGGTGTGAGTTCCATAATCAATTCCCAAAGCTTGAAATCGGTTTTTTATCGATAGATTTTGCCGCTGCGTCTTGGGCCGAAATCATCCCTTGTGCGACTAAGCGCTGTAAACACTGATCCATGGTTTGCATACCATGAGATTGGCCAGTTTGAATAACCGAATACATTTGTGGCACTTTATCTTCGCGGATCAGATTTCGAATAGCAGGTGTACCCAGCATAATCTCATGCGCCGCAATCCTCCCACCGCCATTTTTCTTCAACAATGTTTGTGAAATAACCGCTCGCAAAGACTCAGAAAGCATAGAACGTATCATGGATTTTTCTGCTGCAGGGAACACATCAATTAATCTATCAATCGTCTTAGGTGCAGAGTTGGTATGTAATGTCCCAAACACTAGATGTCCTGTTTCAGCAGCTGATATAGCTAAACGGATTGTTTCTAAGTCTCGTAATTCACCCACCAAAATAATATCAGGATCTTCACGTAACGCAGAACGCAATGCATTATTGAAGCTATGAGTATCACGATGGACTTCACGCTGATTTAGCAGACAAAGTTTGTTTTCATGCACAAATTCGATAGGGTCTTCGATGGTTAAAATATGTTCACGTTTTGTTGAATTAATATGATCAATCATAGCGGCTAAAGTGGTACTTTTACCCGACCCCGTAGCCCCAGTCACAAGTATAATACCAGCGGGTTGATTGATGATATTTTTAAATATTTGTGGCGCACCTAAATCATCTAAGCTTAGAATTTCATTAGGAATAGTTCTTAATACCGCTGCCGCACCACGGTTTTGAACAAAAGCATTGACCCTGAAGCGTGACAAGTCTTTTACTTCAAAGGAAAAGTCAGTTTCAAGATTTTCTTCATATTCTCTACGTTGCTTATCGTTCATGATTTCAAAAATCAAAGCATGCACTTCTTTATGACTTAGAACGGGTACGTTCAGTTTTCGCATTTCGCCGTCGACACGTATGATCGGAGGCAAACCTGCAGAAAGGTGCAAATCAGAAGCTTTATTTTTAACACTAAAGGCCAAAAGTTCGGTAATATCCAATCAATATTCTCCGTATATCATGTTGCAATATGGAAACCATAGCAGAACAACTCAAAAGCATACAAATAACTGTCGAGCAATCTACCTTAGGTGCACATCGTCCTTTAAATGCGGTAAAATTGCTAGCGGTGAGTAAGACCAAACCGGTATCTGATATTGTTCAAGCGTATGAAGCTGGACAACGTCTATTCGGTGAGAACTACGTGCAAGAGGGCGTAGAGAAAATACAAATGTTGAAATCACATGATAATATTGAGTGGCATTTCATCGGCCCATTGCAATCAAATAAAACGCGTTTGGTAGCAGAAAACTTTGATTGGGTGCAAGCAATTGACAGGCTCAAAATAGCCCAAAGGTTGAATGATCAAGTTACACCAAAAAAAATATTAAACGTATGTATTCAAGTGAATATCGATGATGACCAAAATAAAGCAGGTATAAGTGTTAACGAACTGAATGACTTTGCCAAAGTCATTTCCAAATTACCTAATCTGAGATTACGTGGACTGATGACTGTTCCTAAAGCCAATCAATCTGAGGCAGAACAAACCACCAGCTTTGCCAATATGGCAATCTTGTTTGAAGAGCTTAAAAAACAATATTTATCCGTTGATACATTATCTATGGGCATGTCAGGGGATATGCAAAATGCCATTAATAATGGTAGTACTATGGTCAGAATAGGGTCAGCCATTTTTGGCTCGCGCAATTAACAAAAACTAACAAAAGGACAACCATGCAACACAGAAAAATAGCTTTTATTGGCGCAGGTAATATGACACGAAGCATCATCAGTGGCTTAGTTAACAATGCTTACCCAGCACATTTGATAACGGCAAGTAATCCGTCAATAGGAAAACTAACCGCACTCCAAGCCGATTTTGCTATTAATGTGACTCAAGATAATAAAAACGCTGTGGATATATCTGATGTTATTGTACTGGCAGTAAAGCCTCAACTAATGCAGCAGGTATGTGCCAAACTCGCACAAGAGCATGACTTAGATGGAAAAATCTTTGTATCGATTGCAGCCGGCATTCCTACAACTAGACTTCAGCAAATGCTTGGTGGAGCGTTTCCTATTATTCGAACGATGCCCAATACACCTAGTACTTTAGGCAAAGGCATGACGGGTCTATATGCAGATATCAATATCAACAAGATTGATAAGCAATATGCTGCTGACTTAATGAGTCAAGTAGGTGAAATCGCATGGGTTGAAAAAGAGTCAATGATAGATGGTGTTATTGCAGCAGCGGGTAGCAGCCCAGCTTACTTTTACTTATTTTTAGAAGCAATGCAAAAAGAAGCAGAACTTCAGGGGTTTGAGCATGCCACGGCCCGATTAATGGTCCAGCAAGCAATGTTAGGTGCGGCTGAAATGGTTTGTCACAACCCACACCTTGAAATAAGCGAGTTACGCACCCAAGTTACTTCCAAAGCAGGAACTACGGCGAAGGCCATCGAATCGTTTCAGCTACAAGGCTTAGAGCAGGTCGTAGCCAACGCAATGCAAGCCGCAGTCAAGCGCGCTGAAGAAATGGCTCAACAATTTTAGGTATTCATTTTATATGCTTACCAAATATTTTTTTAAGACACTTAAACAGATACCGAGGAAACCCAGAATATGAGTTCAGTTCAATTTTTAATTGATTTTGTTTTTAATCTTTATCTAATGATAGTGTTATTACGCTTGTGGTTACAATATGCCAGAGCCGATTTTTATAATCCATTTAGTCAATTTATAGTTAAAGCTACCCAACCGATAGTGGCGCCTCTACGAAGAGTGTTGCCATCGATTGGTCGCTTAGATACCGCAACCTTAGTGTTAGCGTTATTGGTAGCTGGATTAAAAATATTCACCCTTAATATGGTATTGGGGGGTAGCGGTCCCAGTATTCTATCTTTAGTTGTGGTGTCGTTAGTTATCGTTATAAAAGAAATACTGACTCTGATCATGTATGTACTTATTTTACGAGCCATTATGAGCTGGGTTAGTCAGGGAAGAAGTCCTATGGAATTAGTATTAAATCAACTAACTGAACCAATGCTGTCACCTATTCGTAAAAGATTGCCTGACATGGGCGGTCTCGACTTATCGGTAATGGTAGTGATTGTTCTGATATTATTTATTCAAAAACTATTGGGTGATTTGTTTGGCATTTTCTAATTTAAAAGTTGTTTACCACCATATTTTAGGTCTTTCATTAGCGTTAGGGTTGATGTGTTCTTATCAAGCTAACGCAGAACAAAAGCAAGAACTGGGTAGCTGGGACGTGCACTATATTGCTTTGAATACTACTTTTTTGACACCTGAAGTGGCTAGGCAATACGGCATAGTGCGAAGTAAATTTAATGCGCTGATCAACATTTCAGTGCTAGACAGACAAGACAAGTCTGCTCAGTCTGTAATTCTAACAGGTGAGGCTAAAAACTTAATTGGAGTCATTAAAAAGTTAAATTTTAAGCAAGTTACAGAAGGGAAATCAATCTATTATTTAGCTGTGTTACCTTTTAGTGACCAAGAGCTGTACCGTATATCAGTCAATGTTAATGACGGTGTCGAGCAAAAGAATTTAAAATTCCAGCATAAATTTTATGCTGATTAGAGTAAAGTTTTAGATACACTAGAGCATTAATTTAGAAAAATATTATATACTTTTGTCTTATTGCAGTTAAATTATCGGTAGACTAATATGCGATTACACTGAAAGTATTTAAGTGAATCCTAGATACATGGTTGCTATCAATTCCTCTGCCAAATTTTCGGCAAGTATTAGCCGAAGACAAGCTCTGAAATCTATCAGCAAAGCAGTAGTGGGTGTTACGGCAATTACTCAAGTGCCCTATGTTTTTGCCAAACAACGTACCCAACTTAGAGTGTTGGGTACACACGTGACTCTTCAAGAGCAATTACGCCAAAAAGCAATGGAAGATTTAGGTATCGATTTGATATTTGAACCTCATGGAGGTGCTGCTGTATTACAAAAAGCGTTAATGAAACCTCAGTCGTTTGACCTTTATGAACAATGGTCAAACAGTATCAGACCTCTTTGGGCAAGTGGCTCAATCCAGCCCATTGATAAAAAAAGACTTCAATATTGGGATGAAATAAATCCGTTATCTAAAACTGGAAAAATCAGTCCAGAAGCAAAGATTGGTGCTGGAGATGCCCCCTATAAAATTTTACACATTCAACCAGATGGCAAATTAGGTACTGAACATACCGACCAAATAAGCTTTTTACCCTATGTACACAACGTCGATTCGTTTGGCTATAACACCAATGTGATTAAAAAAGGTGAAGCATATAAAACCGAAAGTTGGGGTTGGTTGCTTGATCCTAAACATTCTGGAAAAGTAGGTATTGTCAATGCACCTACCATTGGTCTGTTTGACTTAGCTTTAGCAACCCAAGCTCAGGGAATGGCTAAATTTAACGACATTGGCAATTTAACTAAATCAGAATTAGATGTACTATTTAAGGTACTCATCGACTTAAAACGTGAGAATCACTTTAGTGGTTTTTGGAATTCAGTACCTGAATCAGTGGATTTTATGCGATCAGGTCGAGTGGTAATAGAAAGCATGTTTTCCCCGGCAGTATCAGCTTTAAACGGGCAAAAAATCCCAGTGACATTGGCTGCCCCAAAAGAAGGTTATCGTGGTTGGCATGGTGTGATGTGCTTATCTTCCACTTCTCAAGGTAGAAGTAGGGACGCGGCTTATGATTACATGAATTGGTGGTTATCTGGCTGGCCAGGTGCATTTATAGCAAGGCAGGGTTATTATATTTCTAACCCCAAACGTTCTAGTTCATACTTAAGCCCCGCAGAATGGGATTATTGGTACCAAGGTAAAAAAGCGACTCAGGCACTCAAAGGAACAGATGGCAATATTTCAGTGCAACAGGGCGATGTTCGCACCGGAGGAAGTTATGAACAACGCTTTAACAATGTCGCCGTTTGGAATACTGTTATGCCTACCTATGACTACAGCATACAAAAATGGTATGAGTTTATTAGTTCTTGAGATAATAAGGAAATAAGGTGTTTAGAACAATAAAAGCTCAGATTTTACTAGTTTTAACCATCTTAGTATTGCTGTTATTATCCCAAGTCTTTTTGTCTAGAAACATGCAATCAACCTTTGTTGACAGTCTTGATTTGACTCAGCAAGCCGTAGTTAAAGTAGGTATCGTACGTGAGCTTGAACGCGACGTTATCGATTTACAGCGTAATGTGCTTATTTATAAAGAATCTGCAAGCAACTCTGCAATTAGTAGATTCGACTTGTTGATGGACAAAAACCACAGTAATTTATTGCGTTTAGAACAACTTACCTCACAAGAGGCAGATAGTGATGTGTACTTAGATTACATTATACGCATGCGTAATCACCTGAATGATTACAACGAGAATTTTAATGGTGTGGTGGTGGGTAGAACTAAGAGACAAGCCCTTTACAACGAAGGGTTGCTGAATGAACTGGAAACCTTGTTTGCCAATATCACTCTTCGCTCAGTGCAAAATTCATTGGAAAAAGCTAAATACCATATAGCAAGGGCAGAAAACCTACTGCTGCTATACCTACAAACTCCAGAACAACAACTTGTTAGGCCATTTCAACAGCAACTGTTGTTGGCCAAGGCACAAATTAGCCAACAACAGGTGTCAAATAAAAACTTTCAAACAGCCATTAATAAACTTGATAACGTGGAGCAAGATTTTTTACAACTTACTCAGATAACTAGAGGTTATTTATTTTTGGTCAATGTCGTCATGGCTGGTTCAGCGAACGAATTTTTATTTTTAGCTAGAGAACTAAATAGGTTAGTCACCGGGAAGTTTATCAACACTAATATTGCCGTCAAAAAAACCCTCGAAAATACGCGCATTGGTAGTGATTTATTCTCGGTGGTGGGCATTATTTTGACCGCCATCACAGCACTTTTTTTGGCCTATAGAATCATGCTGCCTATCAACACTATTACTAATGTTTTTCAACGATTAGCTAAGGGAAAAAATGTTGATAGTATTCCTAGCCTTAAGCGCAAAGATGAAATAGGACTATTAGCGCAAGCGGCAGATGTTTTTCATGAAAAAAATAAACAAACAACTACTTTTCTTGAACAATCACGATTGCTTAATGCCAAACAAGAAGCGTTAAACAATCAATTAACTATTTCTAAGCAAAAAGTTGAGCAAGCCACTGCGTCTAAAAGTATGTTTTTGGCTAATATGAGCCATGAGATTCGTACTCCAATGAATGGGATCATTGGTATGTTGGAGATTTTATTACATTCAGAATTAAATCCATCACAGCGCGAACAGCTGACCAAAGCAGCTTATTCAGGTCAAATATTAATGAACTTAATCAATGACATTCTTGACTTCTCAAAAATTGAAGCAGGAAAGTTAGATATAGAAAGCATCGAGTTTTCAGTAGAATCATTATTCGACAATGTTTTGGCTAACATTGCCAATCGTGCGCTAGAAAAAAATCTCAACGTGAAATTTAATGTCAATCCGAACTTACCCGCACAATTAATCGGTGATCCATTAAGGATAGGACAAATATTACTTAACCTATGTATTAATGCTGTCAAGTTTACTCGCAATGGCCAAGTCTGCATCAATATTGATTTTCAACTTCATGAAGGTACTCAATTACTGACCTTGTATATTGAAGTTATTGACACAGGTATCGGCATGAGTAAAGACCAAGTCAATAGTGTGTTTGATTCATTTACTCAAGCGGATGGTTCTACTAGCAGAAACTTTGGCGGTAGCGGATTAGGGCTATCCATAGTGACACAGTTAGTTGAGATGATGGATGGCAATGTGTCAGTAAAGTCTGAAGAAAATAAAGGTAGTACATTTAAAGTTGATGTTATTTTAACGACGACAAACAATGACATGGAAATAATGACCGCTATACCGACACCTGACGGAAAGCTATATTATTTCAGTGAGGGTCCCAAAGGATTATTAAATACCCAATATATCGAAAAAGCGGGATTAGATTATCACCACCTACCACTGAGCCAACTGTCTGCAGTCCTTAAAGATATTACAAATAATGACGCTGTTTTACTAGATATCGAAAGTCAGGTGGTATTTAGCACCCATCATGAATTTATCGACAAATTAATCAACCACTGTCTAAAAGTGGGGTTTATCACCAATTCACAACCTAGCAATTTATCGAATCAGCTAACGTCAATATGGCCAGCTGAATGTTTATCCCACCCATTTACTCCACAAAAGGCTTTTAGCTTTTTACAACAGTTGTTTGTAAGCGAAGCAAAATTCTCATCAGAGCATGTGAGCTTTAACCACGACCATGAAATAACTCACTATGAAGGCCACATATTATTAGTTGAAGACAACAACATTAACCAAGTGGTAGCGGGCGAAATGCTTAAACTACTGGGTGCAACTTTTGATATCGCCGAAGACGGTCAACAAGCTGTTGCCAAAATAGTCAATTCACCTCATTACGATCTAGTGTTGATGGATATACAAATGCCGATCATGGATGGCTACGCAGCAACACACGAAATTAGACAACGAGGACATAAAACGCTGGTTATTTGTGGGCTGTCTGCAAACGCGATGCAGCAAGATTATAAAAAAGCTAAGGAAGCAGGAATGGACGACTACATTGTCAAACCCCTCAAGCACAAAGCATTAGAAGATTTAATTGCAAAATATTTACCTAAAAAAAATAGACCACGACAAAAACACTTCTAAGGTTTTAATACTCATAGAACATCCATCTTGTGATGCTTAAATATTAGTGACGCGTGCAACCACTTGTATCCTTAATATCTAGCACATAAAAAAAACTCAGTGCGAAAAAATTATGCATCCTTGTCTTAAACCTATTAACCTAATTCTTTTTCTGGCTCCCGCTCTCGGCAAGACTAATTTGGTATTGCACTGGTGTCAGGAACACAGGTATCTTAAGCGCCGCAACGATGACATGGATGCGAGTTGATCCTGTGTGAGTGTTAGTGGCGATATTACTTGCATCAACAGTCTATCAAAATATTCAGCACAACCTGTTTTAAGTGTTAACCATAGTTAGATAAGTCGCTATATAAGGCAGCTGTTTATAAACCTCAAACGTATCTTTATTCAGGTCTTTATTACTTTAATCTTAGTTTATTTTCAGAATACATAGAAATTACGGTTTAATTGATCTAAAAAGTTGGTTTTTGTTTCAATTTTAAAAGGCAAAGTAATAGAATCATTCACTATAGAAACGTTCATGTACTGGATTTTATTCTAAATACACCCGTCGTATGTCAGAGCATTAAATGGATAATCAACTTTTTATGAGTTTTTATAAAACATATTTACATATTATTTTTTTTACAATGGCTACCTGCACATTGTTTTTTACACAAATCGCTCTCGCAGAAAAATATCAATTAGAACTGATTGTTGATTTAAACGAAATTAACAATGCCAGTACCGATGCAATATGGCTGAACCCGTTAACGAACCCCGCTGATGGTGATGAATTTTTTGTTGCACAAAACAACGGCCTTATTTTATTAGTAGACAAATATAATAAAGCGAACCAAAAAACTATTTTAAATTTACCTCTTTGGGCTAATGAACCAGCCTTTATTTCTCTGACCGCAATAGCCATTCACCCCAACTTTGCCAATCCTGAAAAACCAGGGTATGCCACCTTATACACCGCACATACCACTGCATTCGAAGAAGAAAAAAATAGTAGTCGATCGACATTGCATGATACGAGCATTGATTTTCCGTTTGCCTTTGAAACTCTGATCACTGCCTGGCAGTTTGATTTTGATGAGCAAAAAATAGATCCGCAGACCAAAAGGGAAATACTGAGTATTCCCATAAAAGACCAAAGTATTGCTATTAAACAGCTGGCATTTGACCCATATCAGAAGTCTTGGAATACTGATTATGGTCAACTTTACTTTTCATTGAGATACATAGATGAATTGCAATACCACCCTCTTTACTCAGGCGTTATACTGCGCATATCCCCATTGGCGTTTGGTTCACGAAATTACACTGTTTCCCAAACTAATCCTTTCATTAAAAACTCTGAAGTTATTGATGAAATAGTGGTGATGGGCGGCCAAAATATCGAACATTTTTTTTGGGCTAAAAACAACCACGCGTCTATTTTTATCCAGCATAGCAGCAGTCAACAATACCAGTTAACAAAAGCTAAATTAGGCGATAATTTACTTATTCCGTCTAATTCCAATTTTCTTTGGCCGCAATCCGCGGCAATGTCATCAACGTTACTTTACCAGGGACGTAATTTCCCCAATCTTAGAAATAAAATGGTATTTTTTTCACTGCTTGATAATCAATGGTATTTAACATCGTTTGCACTTTCACCGTTAGAAGAAGAGTCACCAATATCTGAAAAACTGATCACCAAAGAGTTATTGTCGTCCAATTCATATTTGAATATTTATCAGGATAAACAAGGTGAAATAGTGCTTTTCGATAATGACAAAAACAGGCTATATTCCCTGCAATCAGCTGATAAAGATATTATTAAAGCCGTTGCTTCACAGTCAAACATCTCAGGGGCTAGAATTAATCATAACGCTATATATATTAGCTTATTAGTGGTTTTATTCTCACTTTGGTTTTTTGTTAACCGCAAAAGTGCAGTTCAAAAAAAATCTAGACATGTGTTTGAGAAAAAACACGTTCGATTCGAGTATGAACAGACCACACAAAGTATTTTACTATTTAGAGCTAAACAAAAAAGTGCAGACAAAACTCTGAGCATTGACAACATCATTCGATGTGAAGTTTTGTTGAATAAAAGTGTTATTAATACTATTGATGGACAACTCAATAATGCTATCAATAATCAAATAGAAGAACAGATCCGAGCGCTTTTCACAAAAGAAAAAAATGACAAAATGGTTGATGAGAAAACTCGTCAAATTGGTATGATATTGTCTGACAAAGATAATAATTACACCGTTCATCTGTACCTTAGAAAAGGTAATAATAGAATAACAAACATCACATTTGATGAGGCGGTCGATATGCTTATGGACCTGTGTTGGGTTATTTCAAAACGTATTACTCCTCAGATAACTGAAACACGTTTAATTCCAATCGTTGTATCCTCACGAAAAACGATACCAGCGGCGCCTCGAAAAACTTCTGTAGCGCAATCAATATCTAATGATAATCATTCAAATAAAGTATCAGCGAAACCTCAATCCATGGATACAAAACCAATAAGCCAGTCAACACAACAAAATGAAGTGGTTGAGGCGCTGGAAAAGTTAGTCAATTTACATCAGCAAGGATATTTAACTGATGAGGAGTTCAGTTTAGCTAAAATCAAGTTACTACAATAACTTGCTAGATAGGTGAACGATAACGAGGGCTATTTTCTGATACAACAGCTCAATATTTATCACTAAAACCACATCACATCCGCTTTAATTTCGAATGAATTGTTCTGGGCGTCTTGGTTATTTATTTTTGGCTGTAAATATAGGTTAATAGTTTCGTCAGTTAACGAGAAATCGGCTCAGTACTTATAATTGACTGATTGAGGAGCAAACTAAAGATCTTAATTGACAAATTGACGCGGTACTGGATGCGAATAAAAAACGATATGACCGGCATATATGCTGAAAGGTACATACAGGAGCAGTTATCAGGAAGTCAATGTTCGCCAAAGCATAAACACTGTACAACCAGTTACAAATCCCAGACATAAAAAAAGCCAACCTGAGTTGACTTTTTTTACTTCTCAAAAGAGAAATGGTACCAGTGAGCGGACTCGAACCGCTACTCCCGAAGAAACCAGATTTTGAATCTAGCGTGTCTACCAATTCCACCACACTGGCTTTACAATTCTTGAAGTTCGATACAATCAATCTTCAAGAGGCAGGCATTATAGCCATAGAGTCATTGCTTGCAAGTATTTTGTTTAGTCTATACAACAGTTTGCCGACTTTTTAATCGACATACTATTATTAATACTAATTTTCGGCCCTAGTCAGAGAATTGCCTAATCATAGAGTTAAGGGTTTCTTTAGCATCACCAAAGATCATTCGAGAATTAGGTTTAAAGAATAACGGGTTATCTACACCGGCAAAACCTGATGCCATACCACGTTTTAATACAAACACGTTTTTAGCTAAATCCGCATTGATGACAGGCATACCATAAATAGGACTGCCTTTCATTTCTCTTGCTGCGGGGTTAACCACGTCGTTAGCGCCAATCACCATAGCAACATCAAAATTATGAATACGCTTATTAATTTCATCCATTTCAAATAATTGCTCATAAGAAACATCAGCTTCTGCCAACAACACATTCATATGCCCTGGCATACGTCCAGCGACTGGATGAATTGCATAGGCTACTTCGGCACCATTTTCTTCTAATAGTTGCTGCAGTTCCTTCATAGCATGTTGTGCTTGAGCGACTGCCATACCGTAGCCTGGAATAACAACAACAGATTGTGCCGCTTCCAAGACGTAGTAAGCATCTTCTGCAGATAAAGGTTTCACCTCGCCTTCTATCACCATATCGTTCTTTACCACAGCCTTAAAACCACTGAATAATACGTTACTTAACGAACGGTTCATGGCCTTACACATAATCTGGGTTAGGATTATGCCACTTGCGCCAACCAAAGAACCTGCCACTATCAGGATATTATTTTGTAGAGCAAAACCAGCGGCACAAGCTGCAAGACCTGAATAACTGTTAAGCAACGAAATAACCACTGGCATATCGGCGCCACCTATTGGCAATACCAGCATAATACCTAGTAACAATGCTAACCCCATACTGGCATATAATACAGTCGTCATACCAGGCGATAATTCTGGTTGAGCGACAAACATATAACCAGTGAAAACGATCGCAGCTACTAACAACATGTTAAAAATCGCTTGCCCGCTGAACGTTATTGACCTACCTGTAATCCGTTCACTGAGTTTTGCCCAAGCAATCAAACTTCCTGAGAAAGTCACGCCACCAATTAATAGAGCTAAAAAAGTGACGATCAAAACAAAATGAGAAAATTGATTGTTTGTTTCTATGGTTGACCATGCAACGAATAAGCTGGCTAAGCCACCAATACCATTTAATAAAGATACTAGCTCAGGCATCGCAGTCATGGCTATTAGACGTGCAGCAAATATCCCTACTATGCTTCCTGCAATCATCGCAATAGTGATAAGTTCAAAGTTAACAATTTGTTGATCAAACAAGGTGACAACTATTGCTAATAACATCGCGATAGAAGATAAAGCATTACCTTTGCGTGCTGAGGATGGATGCCCTAATAATTTTAAGCCTAAAATAAATAGGGCTGCAGCAAGAACATATGTGAAGTTAATCACTAAATCAGTGATTGAAGTTACGTCGGTTGAAATTACATCTATCATTTGAGCACCTACTGCTTTTTCTTAAACATCGCGAGCATGCGATCTGTGACTAAATATCCACCCACTACGTTTATAGTGGCTAAAAATACCGCAAACGCACCAATATAAGCAGCATATTCTCCCATGCCCTCTCCACCAGCTAATGCAAGCGCACCCACTACTGTAATACCCGATATTGCATTTGCCCCAGACATTAGGGGTGTATGTAAGGTTGCAGGTACTTTTTGTATAAGCTCGAACCCTACAAATACCGATAATATTAAGATGAAAAGTAAATAAACACCGTCCATTATGTTTTCTCTCCTGGGATTGTCTGCTCTGGATTGGATGCATAGAAAGTCTCAATCATGCTGTTTGTTACCTGCCCTTGGTGAGTAATGATGCAGCCAGACTGCACCTCGTCTTCAACATCAAGAACAAATTTATTGTCTTCACTCGACCAAAATTCACTGATTAAACCATGCACGTTGTTGGCATACATTTGTGTGGCATGTTTGGCAACACCATTTGCCCAGTTACCTGTTCCGATGATGCTCACACCTGATTGAATTATAGTCTGTGATACTACCGAACCTTGCACATTGCCGCCGCTTTCAGCCGCCATATCAACAATTACGCTACCAGGTTTCATTGTGGCAACCGTTTTGGCATCAATTAACATCGGAGGTTTTCGACCAAATAACTGCGCAGTGGTGATCACAATGTCAGAATCTGCAATACATTTTGCTTGCTCGCGTTGCTGGGTTTTCGTTTGTTCTGGGGTGAGAGCCTGTGCATAACCTTGGCCTGTTTCGCCTGTCTGGCCAAGATCAATATCTAAAAATTTAGCGCCCAACGATTGTACTTGCTCTGCCACCACATTGCGGGTATCAAAAGCGGTAACGCTCGCGCCTAATCGCTTGGCAGTAGCAATAGCTTGGAGACCGGCCACACCTGCCCCGATAACAAAAACCTTGGTGGGTTTTAAGGTGCCTGCTGGGGTCATCATCATAGGCAATACACCATCAAGCTGATTAGCCGCTTGCATGACCATCACATAACCAGCCAAACTTGCCTGTGAGCTCAAGGCATCCATTTTTTGACAGCGGCTTATACGTGGGATCATCTCCATGCTTATGCTAGTGACCCTCTGTTCACATAAACGGGTGACAAACGGCTTCTCATTAAATGGGTCTAAATAACTCACGATAATGGTGTTGGGTTTTAAGTGACTTAGGTCATCTGTGCTTAACTTGTGTAAACTTGGTACAATGTCAGCGCTGGCTAAAAGCTCTGCTCGGCTTGATACAACTTCTGCCCCAGCCGTTACATATTCGTCATCGCTCACATGCAGATGTTTACCTATACCAGATTGAACATGCACAGTAGCACCTAATAATTTGTATGCTTTGACGTTGACAGGTAGGACCGCACAACGTTTTTCCTGTGGCTTAAGCTCAGCAGGGAACCCAAGTATTGTCATAAAAACCCCTTAAGTTTATATTGTTTTATAAATATGACTTATTTGATAATGGAATGTAAATTCATATTACTTATATTGAATATGAAATTGGAAGAACTGTTTGTGAACAAATAAAAAAGAGATACGTACTGGTACGTATATTTGTCAGTTTTACTGATAAGATTTAGTTTTATTTTTTAAGGCAAATTGTGCAACCTACACTCAAAAAAAATTCTCGCGCTGGTTTCATACGTCGATTAGCTGCCATGATATATGACATATTAGTCGCTGTTGCCGTAGGTATGTGCGCAGCGATGGTGATGTTATTGACAATGCTATTGCTGGTAGAAAATAACGTCCTTAACAATCAAGGTTATGAACATTTTAGTGACCTAATACAGCATTCTTTTAGCTATCAATTAATTTTACAGGTATGGGTAGCATTGTGGGTGTTGGGATTTTTTCTCTGGTTTTGGCGTAATGGCGGTCAAACTATAGGCATGAGAGCTTGGCGTCTGCGTCTATTTAGTACTAATGATCAACCTTTTGGTTATAGACGTGCGTTTTTGCGTCTGATATTTTCATTTGGTGGGATAGGAACATTATTAGTGTTATTCGACTACAAATCTAAACAATCGTTGCAAGACAGAATAGCCCACACTGAGATCCTAACGTTAAGTAAAGAAGATAACCATCATGCCGCATGGAAAGGGCTTCAAGATTAGCCCTACGTTATCCTTCTTGCCACTGTAACTATCCTTACCCTTTTCGTTGTAATAAAAACATCGAAAAAACAAGAAATACAAAACTGGGTAAGGCAGCTCCCAAGAATGGGGGAAGATGGTAAACTAAACTAAATGCGCCAAATATTTCGTTACTGACAAAAAAACCAAAACCAGTCAACACCCCTAATATCACCCGCGCACCCATAGTAACGCTGCGCAGTGGTCCAAAAATAAACGAAAGTGCCATTAACAGCATGACTCCGACAGATAAAGGTTGCAGCACTTTACGCCAAAGGGCTAGCTCGTAACGACTAGGATCTAGGCTATTATTATTACGATAGTTAACGTACTCTACCAACCCACGGATCGACAAAGCTTCGGGTTTGACTGTCACAACACCTAATTTGTCTGGTGTTAGTGTTGACAGCCACACACCTTTATCAGCTTGTTCGTAACGGATCCTTCTGTCGTCAACAAATGTGTATTTGACTTGCTCTAACTGCCAACCATTTTCAACATAGTTTGCTTGTAAAGCACTGGTAATTTGTCTTAGCACTAAATTCTCATCAAACTCATACACGTTAACTTTGCGTAAGGTTTTGGTATCGAGTACTTCACCGATGCTAACAAAGTTATCGCCATCTTTTGCCCACGTTATTTTGTCCGAAGCAAATAAACTACCGCCAGAAATCGCCTGAGTACGTATTTCCTTCGCTTTTGTTTCTGTGATGGGGGCGACCCATTCACCTATCGACATGACAAATAGCACCATTAACAAAGCTGATTTCATAGCAGAGGTAATAATATTCCAACGACTTTGACCCGAAGCCTGCATCACTACTAATTCACTGTTGCTCGCCAATATACCCATACCCACCAACCCACCAATTAAGGTAGCCATAGGAAAAAATTGTTCTAGCTCCCTAGGTAAGCTTAGCAAAACATATATTGCGGCAACCGTCATGTCATAACTGCCGCGCCCTACCTGTTTCATTTGTTCAATAAACTTAATTAAGGCACTTAAGCCAACTAAGACACTTAGGCTCAGCGCAGTTGTCGTCAACAATGTCTTGGCAATGTAGATGTCTAATATTTTAAACACGGACATCCCCTTTTAATCGAGCACGAAGCTTGACACCAAACGGCCTACCCTTAAGTAATAATACAATGCCGATGCATAATAACACCGCATGAACCCACCATAATCCTAGCTGCGGAGGTATATTGCCATCTTCCAATGCCTTTCGGCCCGCCATTAACAAAATAAAATAGCCAAGATATAGCATCAACGCAGGAAACATTTTCCCAAAACGACCTTGCCGAGGATCAGCTGCACTGAGGGGCACCGCAATCAGCACTAAAAACGGCAATGATAAGGGAATAGCAATGCGCCAGTGAAGTTCTGCTAAAGCATCTAATGATGAATCAGCGAACAAGTCGGTGGTTGTATATGCACTTAATTTTCTACGTTTTTTTTCAGCTTGCTGCTCGGCAATTTGAATTTGATACGCTTCAAATTCAACAACACGATAATCTTGCCGTCCTACTTCTCCCTCGTATTGTTTGCCTTGGTTAAGTATCAGTTTTTGCGCACCATTTGCTTGCTCTTGAACTCCACCACTATTGGCATAGACAATTCGCACATCTTCTGAATCGGAATCACTGTCCCTTTGTGCTAAAAAAACCTTTTTTAATGGGTTTTGACTATTGTCGATATCATGAACAAATATCACAGCCTGTTGATTGGCAGTTTGTTGGAAACGTCCAGGAGTTAAACTTGTCAGGCCACTTTGAGCACCGACTTTCTCTTCTAACTGATAGGTATTTTCGATAGATAGAGGCGTTAACCACATCGTCAGGCCTGCGGTTAGAAGTGACATAAATAAAGACAAAATTAGCATAACACGTGTAATGTACCACTCGCTGATGCCGCATGCCTGCATGACAGTCATTTCACTATCAACGTACAAACGACCGTGTGCCAACATAATCCCTAAAAAAAGGCTTAGCGGCAACACAAGTGATGCCAAAACTGGCGTATGTAAAGCCAAAAAACCTAAAACCAAACCAGCAGGTATTTCACCTTCTGATGCATCAGCCAAAACCCTGACGAATCTCTGTGCAATAAAAATAGCCATCAACAGCATAAAAATTGCGACTTGAGACTTTATGGTTTCTTTCATTAAATAGCGGAAAATCAGCACAACACATCCAAGGGAAAAATAGTATTTTAGTGGCACTATGAGAAATTTTAAGTAAACTTAACGTTTTCACAAGTTTAATTTATAAAGTGTGCGAATTTAAAGCACTCAGCCAAGATCTTATTTACAGATTATGTCCGGCTAATGTTAATCTTACAATACTATAGTTGCATTACCCAATATCACCTTTCGATTATTGATTAAAAGAGTGAATGGTTGCAGTTTTATTCATCATAAGACGAGGGTTCAAAGTGGAATTTAGCGTAAAAAGTGGCAGTCCAGAAAAACAACGTAGTGCTTGTATTGTTGTCGGTGTATTCGAGCCCAGGCGTTTAACATCAGTCGCCGAGCAACTCGATATTATAAGCGAAGGTTATATTAGCAATTTACTCAGAAGAGGCGATTTAGAAGGTCAAGCCGGTCAAATGTTGTTGCTTCACCACGTGCCTAACATATTAAGTGAGCGAGTATTGTTAGTAGGTTGTGGCAAAGAGCGCGAACTTGACGAACGCCAATATAAACAAATTATCTCAAAAACCGTTAAAACGCTTAATGAAACGGGTTCAATGGAGGCAGTAAGTTTCTTAACTGAATTACATGTCAAAGGTCGCGATACCTATTGGAAAGTACGCCAAGCCGTAGAAGCGACACAAGATTCGCTGTACACTTTTTTGCAACTTAAAACGAAAAAAGACGAGTTACGTCGACCACTTCGAAAAATTGTATTTAATGTGTCGACGCGCCGTGATTTATCTATCGGTGAACGAGCACTTGAGCATGGTTTAGCAGTGGCACAAGGCTCCAAAACAGCAAAAGATGTCGCTAATATGCCACCCAATATTTGTAATCCCAAATATTTACTTGAGCAAGCAGAAGTTTTAGCCGCCATTTATGATAATTTGCATGTTTCCTCAGTTAATGAGAAACAGATGTACGACTTAGAGATGCACTCCTATTTAGCAGTGGGCCGTGGTTCGGTGAATGAATCAATAATGACTATAATGGAGCATAAAGGTGGTCCATCAGGCCAAGCACCTATAGTGCTAGTAGGTAAGGGGTTAACTTTCGACTCTGGGGGTATTTCTCTCAAAGCTGGTGAAGGCATGGATGAGATGAAGTATGACATGGGTGGTGCAGCTGGCGTATTAGGCGCGATGCACACTATCAGTGCACTCAACCTACCGATTAATATTGTAGGTATCCTAGCCGGTTGCGAAAACATGCCTGATGCCAATGCATACCGACCTGGTGATGTTTTAACCACTATGTCGGGCCAAACGGTTGAAGTGCTCAATACTGATGCCGAAGGTCGTTTAGTATTGTGTGATGCATTAACGTATGTGGAACGTTTTGATCCGGAGTTGGTAGTAGATGTTGCTACATTAACAGGTGCCTGTGTAGTCGCACTGGGCAAACATGCCAGTGCCGTATTTAGTAACCATAATCCCCTGGCCCATGAGCTTATCAATGCTTCAGAACAAAGCGGTGATAAGGCTTGGCGTTTACCTTTATGGGATGAATACCAAGATCAAATCGAAAGCCCTTTTGCTGACATGAGTAATCTCGGTGGTCGTGGTGCAGGCGCTATTACCGCAGCATGTTTTTTATCTCGTTTTACACGCAAGTATAACTGGGCACATATGGATATTGCTGGCACAGCTTGGGTAGGCGGGAAAAACAAAGGTTCAACAGGTCGGCCTGTGCCGATGTTATCTCAGTTCTTAATTAACCGGGCCGGTATCGAAACGGAAGACTAATTGCAGCTCTTAGGACTCTCTCGTATATGTCATATGTAACGTTTTATCTGCTTGATGAAACAGACGACACACACCAACAGCCAGCGCACTTTGCGCTGGCTTGTTTGTTGGCAACCCGCAGTTAT
>CAZMDX010000217.1:0-16532 GCA_964564805.1 uncultured Pseudoalteromonas sp.
CCATTGAACTCTAAATATAAATGGAACGTACACCTTTGAACACGAAGTGACGGGGGATGCATTGTCTGACACTTTTGATGCCGCTGGTTTCTTGAATACAATTAACTCTAATCGTCCAATACCAAAATTTAAAGCGACTATGGTCAATAGTTTAGACTTCGATAATCATAACCTTAGTTTAGCCACTTATTATGTAAGTGATTATAAAGATGAGCGAAATTTATTATTTGGTAGCAATAGTAAAGGTCAAGTCATCGATAGCCAAATACAGTTAGATTTAAGCTATAACTATCACTTCAATGAAGGTCTAACCCACGTCAACTTCACAATCAGTAGCGTGACTGATAAAGAAACACCTTTTGCTTGTTTAGATCTAAACTATGACCCTCTTACGCTTTTACACATAATCCTTTAGGTCAAACTTTTAAGTTTGGTGTTGTGCGTAAATTTGTTGAATAAACATGAAAGTATCATAAAAAGATTAGGCAATACCCCGTAATAAAGCCGTCTATGCAGAAATGCTTATTTTTTTATGTTTTGTGTCAGTCAACAGCGACAACTTAATACCTAAAATGTATTCTTTGATTTTTGAACAACGTGACACTGCGGATGAGTGGCTTGGCACGTTTGCGGAGTCCTTTTAAGGTAGCAAAATCCTGATATTGAATTGCTTAGGTATGTAGTTTAAGATTATTTGTTAACAATAAGTTATTGATAATAAGTAGTGATATAGATAATGTCTTTAATGGCCAATAATACATCAAGAGTAGAGCAACAATTGCGCATCGCTGGGTTTAAAGTGATGTTAATCTGTGGCCTTATTATCTCAGCAATTATTGTCATCACTAAGCCTAATAACCTTTTGATAGCCTGGATTGTAACCTTTGCCTGTTTAATCTTGTCTACCATCGCTTTATTCAGCCCACGCTATAGTTTTTGGTGCGCTAAAATTTGGGTTTTGATAGCAGTGCCTTCGGCGCCTATATTAATCCTTTCTAATGGCGCTATCCCTGCAACATTGCTCTCGTTAGGTGCTATTTTACCCGTGATGTTAGTCAAGCATTACTGGCGATTTTTCGCTGTGATCATTATCGCCAGTTCCACCTTGTTGGTTCCTTTTGCTGATTTACCCTACGATAATGCTATATGGCTTAGGTTGTGTTTTTCAAATGCGATCGTAGCTATTATGGTGCTTACACTAGTCACTTACTTAGAACGGGCATTAGTAGTAAGTTTAGATAAGACAGATGAAATAAACCAAGCACTAATGCGCGAGCGAGAGGCCAACCAAACCCAATCCAAATTTTTAGCCACAATGTCCCATGAAATTCGTACACCCATGAACGGGATTTTAGGTTTGTTAGACATTATCTTGTTTGCAGATGTGACCGAAGAGCAACGATCATATCTAGAAAAAATTAAATATTCTGGCGATGTGTTACACCGTGTTCTGAATGATATTCTCGATTTTTCTAAGCTTACAGCTGGTAAATTGATCATTGAAAACGTACCTATTTGTATTCATCAATTGATCACTAATACTTCAGCCGTATTCCAATCAGAGGCACAATTAAAAGATATCGATTTAACCATTAAAGTCGATGGTAACGTCAAACCAAGTCTCTATGGCGACCCGACACGTATCACTCAAGTTATCAATAACTTAGTCAACAATGCCGTTAAATTCACCGCCACAGGTAATGTGAATATTGCAGTATCCACGATCCATGAGACAGATACAGTTCAAGCTCTTGAATTTTGTGTGAGCGATACGGGTATTGGGATTTCAAGTAATAATAAAGAGAGTATTTTTTCAGCATTTACACAAGCCGATGATTCCACTGCGCGCAGATTTGGCGGTACTGGATTAGGTTTGAAAATTGCAAAAAATCTGGTTGAACAAATGGGTGGTCAGATATGGGTTAATAGTGTTGAGCAGTTAGGTAGTCAATTTTACTTCAGGCTAAGCTTAGACATATCTGCGGAGCACCCCATTAATAAAAAAATCATTAAAAATACGCGAACACAGTTTACTGGTAATGTTTTAGTGGTTGAAGATAATGACATTAACCAAGTCGTAGCCCAGCAAATTCTCCTTTCATATGGTCTTCGAGTTGACCTTGCCAGTGACGGACAACAATGTATCGATGCGCTCCAACACAAACAATATGATCTGGTGTTAATGGACTTACATATGCCAAATATTGATGGCTTTGAAGCTTGTTCAATCATAAGGCGGACAAACCCTGATATTCCAATTGTGGCTCTTACCGCTGCAGTCTTAAAAGATGAGGTACAAAAAGCTATAAGTGTGGGTATGAATTCACATCTTGCTAAACCCCTTGAACATGTCCAGTTGAAAAACATCCTAAATCGATACCTTATTAGAATGAAAATATAACTAAAACTAATTTACCCATTAAGAAAAGTTTTGACAAATTTAAGGCAAGCAGGTTGATTAATGTGAAGCCCAACTAATGACTGCTAGAGGTCTTGTTACATAATCATTGATAACGACATGTTTCAAGTGTTGTTCACTTCACAATTTTAGGGCGATAATTTCAACTGGAGCAATAAAGTGTTTTCTTATGCTGTCGACGGCACCGATTTAGAACACTGTTCTAAGAGACTCATCAATTGAGTTAACTAACCTATGAAGGTAAAATAACAACTAACAAATAAATTGATCGTCATTGTATTTCAAATAATTTACATAAACAGCTCTAAACCTTGGAAGAATATTTCCTTTGCCTGATGTGGCTGTGTTGTCAGTATTATTGAATATGTGGCACTAGTCTTTGAGAGTAACTTTTCTTAGTAGTTTAATAATACGGAAATCAAGTTCTTTAGGTGTAAATGGTTTTGTTAAGTAATCATTCACACCCGCTCTAACCGCTTCTAATACGCGATACTTCTCGGTAGAGGCCGTTAGTAATAAAAATGGTATATGCTTGTGGCTATTCGATTTTCTGACGAGCTTGAGTAACTCTAACCCTGTCATTTTTGGCATATCCCAATCACAAACAATAAGATCGATAGACTGTTTATTGAGTATATCCCAAGCTCTTACACCATGATTCGCCGTCGTTATGTTTTCAGCTCCAAGTTCCTTGAGACAAGTAGTAATAAGAGCCAATACTGAGCTCAAATCATCAACCACAAGGATATTAATTTTCTTTAAGATTATTGATGGGTCATTCACAATTCTTTGGCCCTGTCTTTGTTAAGTAGGTTAGCGATTGATAAATAATCTGTTATCAATCGCTAACCTACTCCTATTTACAAGCAGCAACACCCATTTATGAGTCGTTACTAGAGTGCTTTAATATTCCAATATTGTTAACTGATCCGATGAACATAGGCGCTGTGCATGAGGTAAAACCTTTGTGCTACGTATAACCTTCAGTATTGAAGGTGTCCTAAAGAACCTTGTGATGAACATCAATGATCATTTTGTTTCAATCAAGCTTTATAAGCATATCTAAATGGACTGACCTTGCAAGATAAAAGTCATAAAAAAAGAAGCCAATTACTGACTTACTAATGAGCTCAGGATTTAACTTAAAATTACGGTGTGTTTTGCTTATAAGTGCCCAAACCGGTCAAGTTATTGGTTTTGTTTTGTGGCCCCAAAACTGGGGATCCGATACAAGCGTTTTTTACAAAAACGTGTCGTGAGAATTATCATCCCAACAATGTAAGAGAAAGAGCGAAAATTAATTGGTCCTAAGTTTATTTTCCAGACGAGCATAGAAGCCTCTCTGAGCTTGGTTTATAAAGGCTGATAACATCATTTTAACTGAGCTAAAGCTAGTTTGGATACATTTGTAATCCCGGGAACTTCTTCTGCTAAATATCGCGTCATTTTATCTCACATAGAGTGGGCCCAAAATTTTTGAAGATGATTAGCACCAATTTTTGTGGTTTCTTGGTCAGTTTTTTTGTAATTATTATTGGCAATCTGGTCAAGCATACTAACCAAATTTTTAATTTGAGAACTGCTCATGACAATACCTTTCCTATTTATTTGTCAACTGGGGCATAAAAAGTATGCCGACCAGGGCGAACCAAACCAACTAAATTAAGGTCTGCTTGAGTCGTTAAGGTCATAGCCAATGGAGTGGGAGCAGAAAACGCAACTAAAGTGGCTATATTGACACTTGTTATTTTTTGTACCATTTCATAACTCGTTCTGCTTAAAATCAACACAAAGCCGCTATTGGTATTCATCTTTTGTAGCGCTAAGGTCCCAATTAACTTGTCTAGGGCATTGTGTCGACCTACATCTTCACGTGATAACATTATTTTTCCAGCTACATCAAACCACGCAGCGCCGTGGACGGAACCAGTTAATGATTGTAGTTTTTGATGCTCACTTGACTGAGACAGCGCATGCCGAATTGCTTGGGGAGAGGGTCCATTAGTGGTGTAACACTTTTGACTGGCCGAATGGCTTGTTCCAGTGATTCACTACCACATAAAACACAGCCTGTGCGACCAGTAAGACTTCGTCTTTGTGGCTTAAGATACATCATACACTGAGAATTAATCTCAATGCGTACTTCAATGCCTTTTTCATTAGTTACAAACTCAATGTCATACACTTCAGAAATATTATTAATGATCCCTTCAGATAAACTGAAACCTATGGAAAATTCATGTAAATAGGCTGGTGAGGCCATCACAACTGCGTGAAAAATATCATTATAAACAAGCGCAATGGCCACTTCCTCAGCAATATTATCTAGCTTTTCTTGCTGCTTATCACCAGCTTGTTGCCAATAGTGGACTGGCAGTGATTGGAAGCTTGGATGCAATGTTGATTCGTCGTCCAGGATCAAATTTAACTTTCTATTGTGTTTTTTGTTTTTTAGGTGAACGTTTAAAATGCTCTCTTTGTTGTTCACTGAACTTTTGTAACGGGTCTGCCAAGCTGACGGCGAGGGGACTTTTTCAACTTGAACAGCGGTGACCTCATATTCAGGGCAATTGGTTGCCCAGTCAGAACTGTCAGTGGTGATTTTTACTGACATGAGCGGTATCAAGTAAGTCGATTGTTCTTGGGTCGACCATAATTAATTCGGCCCCTTGACACAAACGTATACGCAACATAGAAGCAAACACAGGGTGTGCATCACTGGGATTGTCTCCAATAACCATGACTACATCTGATTGCATCACAGATTTACAGGTTTGGGTACCTGCAGAATCACCGATGGTGGCTTTCAATCAATAACCTGTAGGTGAATGACAAACACGCGCGCAAGTTTCGGTATTATTATTGCCAAATGCCGTGCGGCAATTTGGTTTAGATTTTATACCTTTGACAACAGAAAATTACGTATTGGTTTGCCATCATAAATCAGTCAAAAAATTTACAGTACAACAATTGGTAGCCAAATTAAAAACTGAAAAATTTCAGAAAACTGTATTAAATCTTGCTGGTTATAAACCGGTTTGTTGCGCTGATATTGTGGATTTAGAGGATGTATTACCCTTGTGAGCATCTGACCAACCTCGTATTATTAAATTTAGGTTTGGGAAATTCAAAAGCTATAACAATAAGATTATGAATAGATAAAAAAATACCGAGGTGATTTAATACATGCCACACAGGTAAAGATGACTATCCAGAGACGGATATAAATGAGCAGGGGTAGAGTGTGTCACTTAAGAGCCAAGTGCTAAGTAATAAGCGGCAAGGTTACTAATCCGTCATCGTCCAAGTTAAACCTTACCAATAGTTACTGTAGCTCCTGCTAATGTGATAACGGATTAACCACCAAGCATGGCTAGGTGTTTAGTGGCTCCTGTGTAACCATCATGCAAAAAGTGAGTGGATTTTTTATCTGCTAATAAATTTACCAACTCATCTTGCAGACGCCGTTCAGAGTTATCCAGCAAAAATTGCCTAATATCTAGTCCGTGCTCACTGAACAGGCACAGGTGTAATTTCCCCACGGCTGAAATACGTAACCTATTACAAGTAGCACAAAAATCTTTACTGTAGGGCATGATAAGCCCAATATTCCCTTTGTAGTCATTGTGAGTAAATTCTTGCGCTGGACCTGCGGTTTTATTCTGCACAATTTGGGTCCACCCGTTATCGAGTAAACGCTCTTTTATTGGTAAACCTGATGTATGATTTTGGTCAAAAAAGAGCTTGTTATCTCCCGTTTGCATCAGTTCAATAAAACGCAATGTGATCGGTGTGTCTTTTATCCAGTTCAAAAAACTATCGAGTTCGTTGTGGTTAAAATGGCGCATCAATACAGCGTTGACCTTAACTTTGACACCTAGCTCAAGTGCTAGCTCGATACCTTGCATAATAGTTTGTAGCTTATTATGCCCGGTAATAGCAGCAAAAATGCGCGGATCAAGGCTGTCAATACTGACATTTAATGACGTTAACCCTGCATCTACCCAGCTGCTAATTTGCTCTGGTAGCTTGTAACCATTGCAGGTAATAGCAACATGCTCGATGCCCGGTGTGTTGGCACAGGCTTCAATTATTTGCGGCAAGTCTTTACGTAACGAAGGTTCACCTCCGGTGATACGGATTTTGCTAGTACCAAGGTTAGCAAACGCGCTGGCGATTTTACGAATTTCGTCGAGCCTTAAAAAGTCTCGAGGTGTATCACATTGGTATCCATTAGGCAGGCAGTACTCACAGCTGAAATTGCATACATCTGTAATAGACAGCCGCAAGTAATGGAAGCGACGCCCAAATTTATCTTCTAACATATCACTAACACCTTTCCAAAATGAAGTCGCTACACAAAATTATGCGCCACTTAGGGGAGGCTGATCGATTTCTCTTACAACCCTGGCGATAACTATCGATGTGAACATCAGTATCGCGGCCAGTAAACCTTGTCATTAAGAGTTAGGTCTAAGGGCTCGGAGTTAATCCAGATCTATTAGTAACATAGTTTGCAAAGTGGTTCTATTTAAGCGGTACTTCAATATTAAATTGTGCTTCAATAAAAAATATCAACAATTTGAGTATCGTAGTCGCCATATAGAAAAGACAACAAAACACTTGATAGCTGACAAATAAAATAAATCGAGAGGTATGTCACTATTTTCTGAGTGTTAAGCAAATATTTGATGCCAAGTAAATATGTTTTGGTTACGTTATTTCAAAGGGGAATAATTGCTTATTGAACATGAAAAATTCATTTATAAAAGTATCCGAATAAAGTTGTTTACAACAATCAGACACTCTGGTTACAGCAGGCAGCTACAACAATATTGCGAGCCGATGTGATTATTTAATAAAATTAACTCAAGTATAGTTATTAACTATGAAAGTACTGAGTTAACCGCAACATAGGTCGCCACCTTGAATCGGGGGGCATTGAACTGTTCCATAGGAACAATACACACAGCAATCTCCAGCTAGAGGCTTGAGAAGTGTTTTGCATCCCTCACACTCATAAAACCACTGGCATGCGTCAGTGGGCATGACTTCTAATTTGTTATGTCCACACTGTGGGCATGTGATTGCTGATTCAAGTGTTATATTTGACATTCAGTTAGCCTTGCTGAATTAACTATTTAGATAGAAAACATGATAAACATGATTGCGGGTGCAAGATACAATCAATATTTACTTCATCCTTATTGTCATCGACGCAATGACAGCTAGTAGGTTGCGTGTACGCCGTTTTCTCACTAATCAAATGCACTACCAACTAAAAAATCGATAGAAATATGTGATTGATAATACTTTTGAGGTGAAAACTTATCGTATTTTATTAAATTTAGCATCTGAGCAACACATATTGAAATTGCATGTTTGGGTCGGTAATTGATTGATATATTCTCATCTGTCATAGGTATAATCATTTTGCTGACTGAGTTTGCTAATAACGTATTAGCTTACCTCGACAATAGATTAGAATTTTATAAGAGAATAAAAATGACAATAAATTTATCACTAGTTGTTGTGATGTTAGGATTTTTTTCTACATCATTATTGGCAATGAAGGTCGACCCCGGTGTAATAAGTAAAATTACTGTAGAAAATGGCAATACAAAAGTGGCATTAAAAGATAACCCTTTCAATCAGGTTGTCGAGCAAAATTTTGTTAAAGCGATATCTAATAAAATTGACAATGATATGGCGATAACGCTATTCAATCAGTCAAAAGACTGGGAGCCATTGACTGGTGATCCCTTAGGTACTCACTTATTAAGGTTTTCAATATCTGCCAAAAAATTTGTAACCGGTAAATTTACGATTAGTGGTGCAAAAAACGCATCTTTTTATCTCAATCAAACCTCTATTGAGGGAGATAAGGATTTTTCTGTCGCGTTGTTGAATCAAGATTACCGTGCGTTTTTTGTGATTTCTGGTGTTGAACAGTGGCAAGAATTTTCTATTGAATGGTTCGATGATGCGATTAAAGAGACAGAAAAAGAAACGAAAAAAGAGTCGAAACAAGAGACGAATAAAAATAAGCTGACTTTGCCACGACAACCGACTGTTTTATTTGGGAACGATCACAATAATAAACGTGCCTCAATACAACAATATTATGATAGTGAAACAGTTGGTTCGCTGAATATTTCACCTAATGGTGAACTGCTAGTTTGGTCAAAAAAGTCATACAGTGACTTAACAGGTGATCAAGCAGAATCTATGGTTGAGATCATCAACGTAGATTCACAAAAAGTTGTTTATCGCTGGCAAGCAATGACACCTAGGCACATAGCTTGGCGAGCAGATAGTCAGGCATTGGTATTTACCCACGATAACCAGCTTTATCAACTTTCACAAAAAGACTGGCAGTTAAATCAGTTAGCATCTGAGCTAGAAGGTATCAGTAACATTGACTGGCTAAGTGATTCTGAATTGCTCATAACTTGGAACAAGTCAGAAGACAAACCTCACGAATTTACTAAGCGATATCGCGGACTTGAAGACCGCTGGAATGGTTGGCGAGGAGATGAACAACTGCAGTTATTTGATATTCAGTCGAGTCTATTTCAACAGATTACTAACGACAAATTATCTAGTTACCTATCAGATATAGATATAAAAAATCGCAAAGCATTAATCACTCGAAATCCGATCAATTATAAAGAGCCTGCTCATGGTTCGACACAATTATTAGTATTAGATTTAAACACGGGTAATGAAAAACTAGTAGGTGAATACAGAACATTCAATTCGGCCCAGTTTCATAAAGACGGTTTTATTATTAGTGCTGGCCCAGATTTCAAAGGTGGCCAAGGTAATAATGTGTCTAATGCTGGTGTTGCCAATAATTATGACGGGCAACTTTACCTATTGCATAAGCAGGGTCAAACCACGCCTCTTTCTAAAAATTTTAAACCTGCGATTGGCCAAGTTAAAGTGCTTAACAATGGTGATTTAATTGTGTCTACTACTGACCAAGATAGAAGGCAGTTATACAGTTATGACATCAGTCAAAAGAAATTTAGTAAACTTGATACTGAGGTAGAAATAGTCAGCGGTTTTAGCATTTCGAAGCAAAGTACACCCAGTATTATTTATAAAGGTACCAGTGCTACGAGACCACAATCGGTATATGCAACAACACTGGGTTCAAATAAACAAAGTCGTTTATTTGATTCAGCCAAAAAAGAATACGCCAAAGTAGACTTTATTGATTTAAAAGACTGGGATTACATTACTCAATCGGGTCAAACAATTGATGGCAGAGTTTACTATCCATCTAATTTTGATAATAATAAAAAATACCCTGCTATTGTTTATTATTATGCTGGTACATCGCCAGTGAGCCGCTCATTTACAGGTAGGTGGCCATTTAGTCTTTGGGCTTCACAAGGCTATGTGGTTTATGTATTACAACCTTCTGGCGCCACCGGTTATGGCCAAGACTTTTCTGCCCGTCATGTTAATGCCTGGGGTATTAACACCGCTGATGAAATCATTGAAAGTACTCAAGCTTTTATTAACGCGCATCCCTTTGTAGATACTAAGCGTCTAGGCAACATGGGTGCTTCTTACGGTGGTTTTATGACAATGTACCTAGCGACTAAGACAGATATTTTCTCCGCTTCTATCTCCCATGCTGGTATCAGTAATCTTACTTCCTATTGGGGCCATGGATGGTGGGGCTATGGTTATTCTGGTGTTGCTACTAAAGGAAACTTTCCTTGGAATAACTCTGACCTCTACACCCAGCAAAGCCCTGTGTTTGCAGCTAACAAAGT
Source organism: uncultured Pseudoalteromonas sp. (assembly GCA_964564805.1). Lineage (GTDB taxonomy): Bacteria > Pseudomonadota > Gammaproteobacteria > Enterobacterales > Alteromonadaceae > Paraglaciecola. The sequence goes on from CAZMDX010000217.1 coordinate 10,210, forward strand.
CACCACCCCACTATTGTTGATCCATGGAGATGCTGATACTAATGTACCTGTAGGCGAGAGTCATCAAATGTACACAGCATTAAAGCTGTTGGACCAAGACGTGGAGCTAATCGAGTTTCAAGGTGATGACCATCACATCAATAGCCGTGAACGCAGATTACGCTGGTGGAAAACTATTTTGGCCTACTTCGACTTAAAACTCAAAAATGAACCACTATGGTGGGATCATATGTACGCTCAAAAAAACGAGCCATAATATGTAAAATAGCTGAATAAAATCGAACACGATAAAAATTAGATATTTATTAAATGTGTGGCGTACAAAATCTGCTGCTATGGATGCGACGTTGTAAGCACTTACTCTGGAATAAAGGATAAAGGTGGCTTTTATTAAAGGTTAAGAAGAATTTAATTTTAGTCATTCTATGAATAAGGTGGGCGTTGCGCTCGCCTTATTCAATGATGGTGCTAGTTATTTTTATTCAGCTTTGTAAGCTGGACAATCAGAATAACCTTCAGCGCCGCCACCATACCAATGTGTCATATCGCTGTGCTCTGCTAATGGCAGACCATGTTGATATCTAGCAGGCAAATCAGGGTTACCAATATATGGGCGTCCAAAAGTAATCATATCAGCCTGACCTGATGCTATTGCTTGCGTTGCACTTTCAAAGTCATAGCCGCAGTTACCAATTATGATCTGTTCAAATAAGGGCTTAAAGTCGTTGAGGGTCATCGGTTCTCCGCGTTTATGAAAACCAAAAGCGAGTCCATCCATTATATGTAAGTAGCCAATTTGTTGCTGGTTTAAATACTTAACCACTTCAATATAAAGCGCTTGGTAATCGTCGCAACTCATTGCATTAAACACGCCATTAGGTGAAATACGCACACCTAATGATTCAGCAGGAAAAACGTCTAAAACTTCTGCAAGCGCTTCTTTCAAAAAACGCATTCTATTTTCAATACTACCGCTATATTCATCATCACGTTGATTACTCACGCCATCTAAGAACTGGTTGATCAAATAGCCATTAGCAGTATGCACTTCAATACCATCGTACTGTGCTTCTTTTGCTTTGATCGCTGCATTTTTAAAATCAGCCATAGTTCTGGTAATATCGTCATTCGACATTGCTTCTGGTACTTCGTAATGTTTTTTACTTTCTGGCGTATGAATTTGGTCATTATCAATTTTAATGGCAGAAGCACTTAATGGTTTTTTTCCATTATTAAAATCGCTGTGGGATGCGCGTCCACAATGCCACATTTGAAGTGCTATTTTACTATTTTGTGCGTGTACTCCATCAACAATAGTTTTCCAGCCAACTTCCATTTCATCGGTATATATGCCGGGAGAATCGACTCAACCGGTGACTTCTTCAGAGATAAGAGTGGCTTCAACAATAACCAATCCTGCAGTAGCACGCTGTTCATAATAGTCGCCCATTATGTTGTTTGGTATACGGGCGATCCCTGCTCTGCCACGAGTAAGTGGCGCCAACACAAACCGGTTTTTTAATTCATGATTAAATAATTGTACCGGTGTAAATAAGTCATTTGCTGACATCAATTAATTTCCAAGTAAACACAAACTTGTACACCTGAAGTTGGTTCGTTCTCAGTTATTTCAAGCGGTTATTGATAGTAGACCTTTAACTATCGCTGATTCAACCACCTATAAAATAGGTAGTCTTAAAATGAAGCAATGAAAATCAATGTACTAATTCAAATATAGTGCGATATTTTAGACAGAACAATTCCCGCACTTATATAAAATCAGATACACGCTTGATTACATATATAGACTAGACAGATTCAGTACTGGGCTTTAGTGGTTCTTTTATGCAACGTACTATCTATTTTGTTCCAGTTTTCATGTGTCTTTTACTCATCACAATCACTTGTTTTTATCGCTAAGTGTTGAGTACAGGTAGTTCATAGCCATGTTTTCTTGATATGGGTAGGAAGTATATTACGTGGTAACAAAATTTAATTACCTGACTCGCTGGTTTGCTTAACCATTGAGAGTTGCGTTGGCTTAATCATAGGGCTACAGATACGTTTATGGCTATTCATTGTATTTTGCTCAAGTTATATTGGAGAGTCACTTACGCTTTTAAGAACATCACAATCAGTGATTTAAAAAGTATTTTTCGCCCTTTTTCGCCCATATAGTTGTGAAGTTAATAGGGTGAATGGTATTCACTGCACAATTATAAAATAGAGTGTATTTAACCCCACTTTCTTTTTATATTCAGTTTGAAGTCATTTGTCATATGTCTCAAAAATGCCTTAAATGTACCTAATTGAGTCTCGGGTGCTAACCCTCTGGATAGGCGGATAATTTGCCAGTAATAAAATCCTACCTGACCAAAGCTATTAATGGCTTTTATCAGACTTGAAGGACTGTTATTACCCCAAAAACCTTTACCTAAAACGAGTTTTTCCTCATGACAGTCGATACTGTGAATTGTTTGTTGGATCAGTTTTTCTGAACAATCAGGGTCGGTGCATAGAGGCCTGGCAAGTCCAATCACGTCCACTTCACCACTTTCGATAGCTCGTTCCATAACATCACGACTGCGAAATCCACCAGTGATCATCACAGGAATTTTGGCAGACAGTTTAATACGCTCCGCATATTCAATAAAGTAGGCTTCGCGTTTTCGGGTGCTTTCTCGCACATCTGTTGGCTCAATACCTATTAAGCTTAATTGTTCATAGGTACCGCCTGATATTTCTAGCAAATCAACGCTATCTTCGCCTAACCACTTGGCAACAGTTATGCAATCTTCAAGGCTGAAACCTCCCTTCTGGAAGTCTGCCGAGTTGAGCTTAACACCTATGGGAAAGTCAGTGCCTACTGCCTGTCGTACACCAACAATAATGCGGCGAACAATCCGTGCTCTATTTTCTAGGGTGCCACCCCATTGATCTTGGCGTTGATTAATTTTAGGTGATAAAAACTGGCTAAGTAAATAGCCGTGGGCGCAATGAATTTGTACTCCGGTAAAGCCTGCTTCTTTGACCAGTCGAGCACTTGTTATGAAACGTGCAATAACTTCTTCTATATCACTTTGGTCCATTGGGCGTGGTCTAGAAAAATTTCCCAGGATTGTCAATTGAACATCTGAAGGGCATAAAGGTGTTTTAGAAACCATCCTAGGGCATTGACGACCAGGGTGATTAAGTTGAACCCACAGGTGATTCCCTCCTGTAGTACCGTGTTTTGACCAACTACGAAATAACTCTAAGTTTTTATTATCTTCTAACACAACATTTCCAGCTCTTTCGAGGTAGCGCCGGTCAATCATTACATTACCTGTGATATGTAACCCTGTTCCACCTAAAGCCCACGTTTTGTAAAGTTGGATTAATTCAGCAGTAGGTAGGTCAAACTTATCAGCAAGGCCTTCTGTCATAGCACTCTTACACAGACGATTGGGCAGTATGCTACCATTTGGTAAGGAGATAGGTGATGCAAGGGGGCTGGTCATTTAAGAGTCTTAGTGTGTTTAATTGATACCTATTGTAAGACTGAGATAAGAATAATAACAATCTTTAATGGCATTAACCTAAGAACAGAAATTGAAAACATTTAGTTTTTGTCTGTACGACTAATACATCCATAGTTTTTAACGCCGTGGAAAGGCGGATCTTCGCTTCGGTATTCTCAACTTTTGGGTTATCTTGAATACTTAAGCAAGGTAATATCGGGCAAGTCAACACTGTATAATTATTGAAGCTATAGAATCGATATAGTAAGTGTTTACTATCGAAATGTTTTTTTCACATTAAATAGTTAAGTGTTCATAGCTCAGTATTTTGAAAAATCAAACCCGAAAACAGACAATTCCATCAAGGAAATGTCCTTACTTGATGCAAAGCTAAAACCAAACTTATAAAAATGTTCAAGGCCTAGTTATGAAGTGCTTAATTCGAATAAAGGTTGTGTGAATATATTAACGGACGCCTCTGTTAGTCGATGTCAACAAAGGCGTCGTTGCTTTCAACGAGTCGTGGTTGCTAAAAGTGGTGAATATTGGTTAATTGTCAAACCATCATTCTTACTTAATATATTTTGCTGTTTAACAATCTTTAGGTTACCTGCCACCATGTTTTGGAATCTACCGTGACTACTTGCCTCATCTAAATCTTCAAGACTAGCCTTAAAATCACCCATAACATAATGCATCACAGCACGGTTGTTATAAGAAATCACTGATGCTTTGCCTGTGTTAACAGCGGCATTGCAGTATTGGTTTGCTTGTTCCATGTTACTAATAGCTAAATTAGCAACGCATAAGTTGTCAAGAAGTGGTTTACGTAAAGATATGGTTGAGTTTCTTGCTAAAGCAGCTTTGCTTTTGCGGATCCCCTGTTCCCAGTTACCGGACTCAATCTCTCGTACGCCGATAACTTCAGCCACGCTAGTTTTCACCATGAGTTGAGAACCTGCAATTACATCAATCGTAGATGCTTGGCTAGTAGTTGGCAATATCATTAGCATGGCTAAGACTGCTGGAGAGAATGTTTTGATTGCTGTTTTCATGATGACCTGCCTCTTGTATGTGAACGATTGGTTAACGCTTAACCATTAGTGGTATGTGTTTACTTGTGTTGGTTGCTTGTGCCGTTTAAGTTTGATCAGTATGGTGAACTAGCAGGAGAAATTCCTGATGAACAACAGATAAAAAGCTGATGAAATGGTGATGAAAAACCGATATTGGTGGTTACATACCCATACCACCTCAAAATGCTAGGGTAATAATTTAGTGGAACCAAACAATTGACTGAACAAGCGCTACCTGAAAATGGATATTTTCGTTTAGGTGATTACTATATTGACGTGGGCGATCATAGAGTATTTCATGCTGATGAAAGTCGTCGTTTAGAACCCAAAGCCATGCATGTTTTGTATCAGCTTGCTTTGTGTGCTGGTGAGACGGTTAGTCGACAAGAATTAATGGACAAAGTGTGGCATGGACGTGTAGTGATAGAGGATGCCCTGACACGAGTTATTTCTCAGGTTCGCTTAATTTTAAACGATAGTAAATCTCGCCAATTGATCCACACGGTACCTAAAAAAGGTTACCGGTTATCAGCAGATGTCACTTGGTTGACCAGACAAGAGTTTATTAAGCTAAGTACAAAAAATATTAATGCACCAGGCTCCACTGCACCATTGAATAAAGGCAAAGCGTTAATAATTACAATATCGAGCTTAATATTTGCTTTGCTGGTATTTACTTTATTAAGAGGAACCTCCGAGCAACAAGAATTTGTGTCTGAAGAACTTACTCAAGAGATTGCTCAAAATAGCGAAAAAAACGATATAAAGACAGAAACTATTATCGCCTTCTTACCATGGCGCAATCTTACTGGCGATGATGACAATGACTATTTAGCTGAAATGCTCCCAGAGGAGCTGTCGATCACCTTAGCCAAATCAGACAAGGTAACTGTGTTGGCTCACTATTCTTCTCTTGCCCTTGCCAGAGAATCTGATGCAATAGACTCCTTAGCTGAACAGCTAAATCTTGATTATTGGGTAGAAGGCAGTATTACTGAGGCGAATGAGCGTATTCGTGTTTTAGTGCGCTTGGTTGAAAAACAAAGTAATAACACGGTTTGGTCGGAAGTATATGAAGATGACATGCAAAATTTGCTTATATTAAATACTGGGATCATCACAGATATAAATGCTCAACTGTTTGGGCGAAGCGAACAAGCTAATTTTACAACAACAACCAATAGTGTAGATATTAATGCCTATCAAGCTTATCTACAGGGAAGTTACTGGTGGATGAATGGAAAAACCAGCGAGTGGTTTTTTCGAGCAGAAGCTTCATTCTTGAAAGCAACAGAACTAGCGCCTAATTTTGCCGCTGCATTTGGCAGCTTAGCGTTTATCTACGCGAGATATAATTATCATGACATGTACATGGATAAGGCAGTCGCTGTTGCTAAAGCGACAAAGACTATTGATACAGCATTACAACTTGATCCTAATGACATTAATGCCCTTTTAGCTGGCGCCTTATTAGCTATTGAAGACTTACAATTCGATATGGCCGAGCAATTTATCAATAAAGTATTAAGTGTAGATGCCACGAGTACCAGAGGTTTTTATGTTTATTCTGAGTTAGCCTTGGCTAAGAATCAGTTTGATGTGGCACTCACTTATGCTGATAAGGCACTTAACATAGATCCACTTTCGCCTTGGATAAATGTAAACAAAGCGATTGTACATTTTTGGCGTAATGAGATGTCTGAAGCATTGGCATCAGTCGACCATGCCATCGATATTGATAGCAGTT
>CAZMDX010000218.1:0-3789 GCA_964564805.1 uncultured Pseudoalteromonas sp.
CCTTCTTGTAGTAAAAAAATATCAGATAAGACAAAAAGCTGTCAGCATTGTGGTTTATCTCTCAACACAGTGGATGCTGAAGATATTGCCCGCAAAGAAAATTTGAATAAATATCTAAAAAACCAGAGTGTTCAAATGCAATCCATGGTCGCTATGCTGTTATTCGTAGCAGGTTTTGGCTTTATGTATTGGGGTGGTGCGATACAGGGTGGCTTGCAGTATAATATTGCTATAGGCCTGACGGTGGTTGGATTTGTTTGGTATATAATTAATCGAGTTCGTTTGGTATTTTTAAAAAGGTCGGATTAAAAATGGATAGTACAGCGTTATTAACCTCGATGTCTGAGCCTATTTATCAAAAATTACTGCAAGCAGTAGAAACAGGTAAATGGCTAGACGGTTCGCCGCTGACAGAGCAGCAACGGGAAACATCTATGAAAGCGGTAATGATTTATCAGGCTAAAGTCCTTAAATCAGACCAGCATATGACAGTGGGTCCAGACGGTGAAATTGTTCATCGAAGCCGTGAATCACTTCTGCAAGAACTCAAGCAAGACTCCAATAACATTCAAACAATAGCGCGGTTTAAGTAGGATGATTTTCAAGCACTTTTTTCGTTCCAAACATCAAAATCCTGACCCACAGGTACGTATCCAAGCAATAGAAAACCTAAGCAAAGAAGATCCTCAACAAAAATCTGTTCTGCATGAATTAGCTTTTAACGACTCAGATGCGGGTGTTAGTTTAGCTGCCTTGCAAAAACTTGATAGTTTTGTACTTTGGTACAAAATGTCAGAGATTGCTAAGAATGAAAGAGTCCAGAAGAAGTCTCAACAATTTGTTGAGAACACTCTGTTTGATGGGCAAAACAAAATATTAACAGAGCAAGAAAAGCGCCAATTTATTCTTGAAACCCGTGATATGCGCTTAGTAGAAAAATTACTTGGGCAGCATTGGATCCAAAAAGATACTGAACTTGCGATAAAATTATTACAAAAAGTAGATAAGTCGCAACTGCAAGATAAAATATTATTTGATACACAAAATGAGGATCTTCAAACTGCTATCCTACAAACCCTAACAGACAGTGTGCAATCGCGTAAGTTACTAACTAAGCTTCAAAAAAAGACATCCTCAAGTGTATTGTCAACGTTAGCTAATACGACACTTCAAGACTGGCTGGCGGTAGAACAAAAGCCAGTTGAGATTGAGCTGCAAGTGAAAATGATATTGTCTCGCTTGCTTGCTTTGAAAGATCACAACGAGTTATTGCACATTCAAGAACAAGTAGCAGACCTGAATCAGCGGTACTCACACCTTTCTACATTTTTTTCTTGTTTACCAGAACTGAAACGTACTGAAATTGAGCATAAATATACAGACATAACGGCCCGTGTTGAACGCACTGTTGCATTGTTAAAACCCAAATGGCAAGCACAACAAGCTGAACTAGCCTTAAAGCAAAGCATGGATTCATTACTAGTTGAATCCGAGCAAAGCTTGCTGGAAGTGTCTGCACAACTGGCAACCCGTATCAGTGATATCAGTTCGTCAGAGGTAGATGGTTTTTTGCTCGCAATTAACCAACATATTGACACTGTAAATAACCTGACCAAACAGCTACCAGCAAGTAATCAGGCTGCCCACAGACATTTAGAGAAATTAAACAATCAATTATTGTCTAATCTAAATATATTGAAAAACCTTCCAGATTTTCAACAGGCTATTCATTCGGGTCAGTCTTTATTAGAAAATCTTATAGATTTAGCATTACCAAATGATGCCAGCCAAATTGAAGCAGCCCATGAATACCTTAAAGAACAAAAACAAGCATGGCGTAATACCGTTACCCGCTATCAGGCACATATACCAACTGCCTTATTAAAGCAGTGGAACGAACGCCTAAAGCTTTGGCAACAGGCAATAAAGGTATTACAAAACCAATTAGATACTGAAGCTTCGCGTTGTAGAAACAAGTTAAGAGCTGTCGAAAGCTTGATTAATCAAGGTAAGTACAAATCTGCAATGGTGTTGTATCAAAAAGTACAAAATTGGTTCAGTGTTTTGCCTGAGAAACAACAAGAGCAATTAGAACGAAACTTTATTACTGTTAAAGAACAAATTGAAAATTTAAAAGATTGGCAAGATTATATCTCTGCTCCTCGAAAGCCAGCGCTGTTGATTGACGTACAAGCGTTGATAACAAATCCTTTAGAAATTGACAAACATGCAAATGCTGTAAAGTCTTTACGATATCAATGGAATAGTTTGGGTAAAACAGATACTGAATCTGACAATGCTCTCAACGTTGTCTTTGAAACTGAAATTGAAAAGGCTTTTGCACCATGCCGCGAATTTTATGATCAGCAACAAAAGCAACGTGAGCAAAACATGTTGGCTAAGCAGCAAGTTTTAGCTGAGATAAAGGCGTTAGGTGAACAAGACAGTGGGGTTACCGACCTGTCTAAAACATTGAGAAGTGTTCAGCAAAAATGGAAAAATATTGGTGAAGTAGATTTTAAGCTGCGCAATAGTTTGTATGACAGTTATCAAAAAGCACTCAACCCACTTAGGGATAAAGTGTCAGCCTTCTATCAAGCTAATGCGGACCAAAAACAGGCACTTTTGACAAAAGCAGAACAATTGCTTGAATTGGAGTCGGTCAATGATGCGATAGAACAAGCGAAGAAGTTACAACAGGTATGGAAAACCATTGAGCATGCTGGCAAAAGAGCCGAAGCGCAATTATGGCCTGCTTTTAGAAAAGTGAATGATAGTTTATTCGCTAAAAAAGCAGAGGCGAGTCAACAAGACCAAATACAACTAAAACAAAAAGTGGCGTTGGTTAAAGAGCAAGTTGCACAGCTTGAGACATCTTTGAGCACTGCTGAAGATAAGGCCAGTGTGCAAAATGCTTTACAGGATAAACAAACTGTTAGTGATGGCATAACCGATTTACCGGTGCCTGAACGTAAGGCGTTGGAACAGCGTGTTCAAGCACTTGTTGAGCAGCAACAGGTAAAACTAGCAGCCTTAATTAAATCTGCTAAAGGCCAAGCTTATCAAGATCTGTTTAATGTTTTAAAAATGTGGCAAACGGGCAGTGAGATACCTCAAGAGGTTGCGACGTTAAGTAAGCAGTGGCAACAATGTTTTCGTGAGTTAAGTGATGATACTGAACGGCATGATTTGACCATCAAAATGGAAATAGTGGCGCAGCAGGATTCCCCTGTAAAAGACACTGAAAAGCGTCAATCCGTTCAAATGCAATTGATGGCTCAAAAATTACAGTCTGGTGATAGTCTCAATTTGTTGTCATTGCTCAAAGATTGGATTAAAGGGGGCACATTAAGTGAAAGTGACATCACCTTGCTCAAGCGAATTGAACCTTTGTTTGTGGGTTGATTGATATATGGAAGATACACCTATATTGATACGGCTGAATAAATTTATTAGCGACTCAGGTTTTAGCTCAAGGCGTGAAGCAGATAAATTAATTGAACAGCAAAGAGTGAGAATAAATAATAATATTCCTGAATTAGGCACCAAAGTGTCACCTGGAGATGTGGTGACCGTTGACGGAAAACACATTCAAGCCAGTGCCACCGACAAAGCTGACCGCGTGTATATTGCGTATCATAAGCCTGAAGGCATCACTTGTACGACTGAGTTACATATCAAAGGTAATATTGTTGATGCGATAGGGCATAAACAAAGAATTTTTCCTATCGGGCGCTTAGACAAACCGTCCGAAGGATTAATTTTTTTGACCAGTGATGGTGATATTGT
>CAZMDX010000219.1:0-2032 GCA_964564805.1 uncultured Pseudoalteromonas sp.
GCCAACTTGTGCTTGTACATTTTGTCTATTAACAGTGCTCATAGTTATTCCTTGTATGTCTTAAATGTTGATTTAGAACCAATCGGCTTGCATAGCATAGGTAGTGTCGTCGATGTCACATAAAAGCTTAGACCAAGCGTTTATTTCGGTAAGCTCGAAGCGGAAGAAATACTGCATCGCTTGTACTTTACCGCGATAAAACATTACGTCGTCGTGATGGGGGTGTTTTTCCAGTCCTCGACTGGCAACAATACCTTGACGTAACCACACCCAAGCCACCACTATATTGCCGAACAGCTCTAGATATTTTACCGAGTTAGCCATCGCCAAATCAATGTTTTGTGACCCCATGGCTGTTAGTAATGCGGTGGTAGTGGTTTTTAACACTTCTATAGCTTCGGTTAGCTGTGTTGCAAACTCGTTTAGGCCTTCTACTGAAGAGGCTTGTTCAATGGTTGAAGCCATAGCCGCTAAACAGGCGCGATAACCTGCCATTTTATTCATCGGTACTTTACGGGCTAACAAATCCAATGATTGAATACCGTAAGTCCCTTCATGAATTGGATTTAAACGATTGTCGCGGTAGAACATTTCAACGGGATATTCATTGGTATAACCCGCACCTCCTAGCACCTGAATAGCCAGATTATTAGCGCGAGGTCCATATTCTGATGGCCACGACTTAATAATAGGTGTCAACAAATCAAGTAATGTATATGCTTGCTCGCGCTCTTCTTGAGTGGGTGCAGTATGCGAATCATCAGACAACTGCGCACCGGTTAAGCAAAGCGCATAAGCACCTTCGCCATAGGCCTTTTGTGCAAGTAACATACGGCGAACATCAGCATGTTCGATAATATTGACTGGCTTAGAGGCTGGATCTTTATTCGAAGGTAAACGCCCTTGAGGACGACCTTTAGCGTAATCTAAGGAATACTGATATCCCGTTAAAGCCGTTAGGGCGGCGCCTGTGCCCACCATGATCCGAGCTTCGTTCATCATGTGAAACATGTAACTCAGTCCTTTGTTTTCTTCGCCGATCAAGTACCCCACAGCACCGTCTTTCTCACCAAAACTCAAAGCGCACGAGGTTTGACCACGCCCCCCCATTTTATGAAACAGACCCGCCAACCATACGTCGTTTTGTTCGCCAATACTGCCGTCTTTATTAAGCATAAACTTAGGTACTAGAAACAGTGAAATACCTTTCACCCCTTTGGACGCACCTTTAATCCGGGCCAACACTAGATGCACGATATTTTCACTAATATTATGATCGCCACCTGAAATATAAATCTTGTTACCTTTAACACGATAAGTGCCATCATCAGCTTTAACAGCGTTAGTGATCAGATCAGCAAGACCTGACCCTGCATCAGATTCAGTCATTGCCATAGTTCCCATGAAACGACCTTCTCGCATGGGTTTCACCCAGGTTTCAATCAACTCAGGGGTACCATGAGCTTCTACCAAATTACAATTAGCGTTGGTCAATCCTGCGTAGCCAAGGGTGGTACTGCCAGCGGCAGATAAATACGCCGTTGCGGCACTGGCGACAATACCCGGTAGCTGCATACCACCCAATTCAAAATCAGCAGCAGGGCTTGCTAAGCCCGCGTCAAAAACAGCATCAACAGCAACTTTTATCTCTGGGATCATATTGACCTTTTTGCCATCAAATGTTGGCTGCTCGACATCGACCTTCTGACGAATAGGCATGAAGTAACGTTCAGCGACGGTTTTACCCGTCTCAATAGCAGCCTGAAAAGTCTCACGACTGTGATCATTGTAGCGTTCGCGCTGGATCAAGGACTCTGCATCAAACAGCTCGTAGAGCATGAACTCAAGATCACGTTGACTAAGAATAGGAGCGGTCATAACATTACCTTTATTGGGCTTTAGTGGTCATAGTTCTAGTTTATTATGGGTACCCAAAATATTTTCACCACGACATGGGATGTCAGGTAAGATAAAGCCTTAATTAATGCCGGAATAAATAATGACTGATCAGCAAAACACCCACTGACATTTG
>CAZMDX010000220.1:0-2463 GCA_964564805.1 uncultured Pseudoalteromonas sp.
GTTCAAGCCAGTTGTCACAGTTTATGGATCAGAATAATCCATTGTCTGAAGTAACACACAAACGCCGTATTTCTGCATTAGGTCCGGGTGGTTTGACGCGTGAACGTGCTGGTTTTGAAGTACGAGATGTACATCCGACTCATTACGGTCGCGTATGTCCAATCGAAACGCCTGAAGGACCAAACATTGGTCTGATCAACTCTCTAGCCAGTTATGCCCGCACTAACGATTACGGTTTCTTAGAAACCCCATATCGTAAAATAGTAGACGGTGTTGTGACCGATGAAATTGACTATCTATCTGCTATAGAAGAAGGTCAATATGCGATTGCACAAGCAAACGTTGTACTCGATGATAAAGGTAAGTTGACTGAAGATTTGATCCCTTGTCGTTTCCGTGGTGAAACTACGTTAATGTCAGTATCTGAAATCACTTATATGGATGTGTCACCACAACAGATTGTATCTGTTGCTGCTAGCATTATTCCTTTCCTAGAGCATGACGATGCCAACCGAGCGCTAATGGGTGCCAACATGCAACGACAAGCTGTTCCTACATTGATTGCTGAAAAGCCATTAGTCGGAACAGGTATGGAAAAGATTGTTGCTGTGGATTCTGGTGTAACTATCATCGCTAAGCGCGGTGGTTCAGTATCTTTTGTTGATGCAAGCCGAATTGTTGTCAAGGTTAATGAAGCTGAAATGACTGCTGGTGAAGCAGGAATTGATATTTATAACTTAACAAAATATACCCGTTCAAACCAAAACACATGTATCAACCAAAGGCCTACTTGTAATGCTGGCGAACCAGTTGTTGCAGGTGATGTATTAGCCGATGGTCCGTCTACCGATATGGGTGAACTGGCTCTAGGTCAAAACATGCGAATCGCATTTATGCCTTGGAACGGTTACAACTTTGAAGATTCAATCTTAATTTCCGAACGCGTAGCGATGGAAGACAGATTCACTTCTATTCATATCCAAGAATTAAGCTGTATTGCTCGCGATACTAAGCTTGGTCCAGAAGAAATTAGTTCTGATATCCCAAATGTTGGTGAGTCTGCGCTAGGAAAACTGGATGAATCTGGTGTGGTTTATATTGGTGCTGAAGTTAAAGGCGGCGATATTCTGGTAGGTAAAGTAACACCGAAAGGTGAAACCCAACTTACGCCAGAAGAGAAACTTCTACGAGCAATCTTCGGTGAGAAAGCTTCTGACGTTAAAGATACTTCGTTACGTGTGCCTAACAGCGTTCATGGAACAGTTATCGACGTTCAGGTTTTCACCCGTGATGGTGTTGAGAAAGACAAACGCGCACGTGAAATTGAAGATATGCAATTACGCGAAGTGAAAAAAGACTTGTCTGACGAATTCAATATACTAGCTGACGGCATTTTTGCACGTGCAGGTAATTTATTGCTTAAGTCGGGTGTTGATCAGGACAAACTTGACAACATGCCACGTGACAAATGGTTTGACTTAACGCTTGACGACGAAGATGCACAATCTGAGCTTGATCAAATTGCTGACCAGCATGTTGAGATTAAATCTGACTTTGATACTAAGTTTGAAATTAAACGTCGTAAAATCACCCAAGGTGATGATTTAGCACCTGGTGTGCTTAAAATTGTAAAGGTTTACCTTGCAGTTAAACGTCATATTCAACCTGGTGATAAAATGGCAGGACGTCACGGTAACAAAGGTGTTATCTCGACTATCAAACCTGTTGAAGACATGCCTTACGATGCAAACGGTACGCCGGTAGACATCGTATTGAACCCATTGGGCGTACCATCGCGTATGAACATAGGTCAGGTACTTGAAACTCACTTAGGTATGGCTGCTAGCGGTATCGGTGTGAAAATCGACCGCATGCTTAAAGAACACGAAGAGATGGCTAAACTACGTAGCTTCTTACAAGAAGTATACAGTGCTGGTAAATCGCATCAGGAAGTCGACTTAAGTACTTTCAGTGACGATGAAGTCACACGCTTAGCCGGTAACCTTCGTAAAGGTGTGCCTATGGGAACACCAGTTTTTGACGGCGCAACTGAAGCTGAAATCAAGCACATGCTGACTTTAGCAGATATCCCAGAAAGTGGACAAATCACTTTGTTTGACGGTCGTACTGGTCGCGCATTTGAGCGTCCTGTGACTGTGGGCTATATGTACATGTTGAAATTGAACCACTTAGTAGACGATAAAATGCATGCTCGTTCTACTGGTTCATACAGTTTGGTTACACAGCAACCGTTGGGTGGTAAAGCGCAGTTTGGTGGTCAACGTTTCGGAGAGATGGAAGTATGGGCACTTGAAGCTTATGGTGCCGCTTACACCTTGCAAGAAATGTTAACCGTTAAGTCCGATGACGTGAATGGCCGTACCAAAATGTATAAAAACATTGTGGATGGTGATCATCGTATGGAACCTGGTATGCCAGAATCTTTCAACGTATTGTTGAAAG
>CAZMDX010000221.1:0-19577 GCA_964564805.1 uncultured Pseudoalteromonas sp.
CCAACTGTCGAAGGTACCCGTGCCATGGCAATGCTGTGACCCAAAGTAGGTGAAAATGTTCCTGAGGTTATCACACCTTCACCGCCGCTAACCTGTACTTTTTGACCAGCACGTAGCACACCTTTGTCAGTCATCACTAAACCAACTAGTTTGTCCGTGCCTGTGGCTTTTTGCTGTTCTAGCGCTTCACGACCAACAAATTTTCTGTCTTTGGGCTCCCACGTAATAGTCCAAGCCATATTGGCTGCTAGTGGTGAAACAGTTTCGTCCATATCTTGGCTGTACAGGTTCATTCCTGCTTCTAAACGCAGCGTATCCCTTGCACCTAAGCCACAAGGAGCCACACCTATATCCAGCAGCTGTTGCCAAAAATCTGCCGCATTAGCAGTAGGTACCATAATTTCGTAACCTGCTTCACCTGTGTATCCGGTGGTAGCAATAAATAAATCTTCTGCCTGCACACCAAAAAAGACTTTCATGCCCTCCACCGCTTCTTTTTGCGCCGCAGAAAACAGCTGTGCAATTTTACTTTTTGCATTGGGGCCTTGCACGGCGATCATGGCGTACTCATTACACTCAGTGATAGTGACATCGAATGTCGCAGCTTGCTTTAGCAACCAGTTCATGTCTTTTTCGCGTGTCGCAGAGTTTACAACTAATCGGTAGTTCGTTTGGTCAAAGTAATACACAATCAAATCGTCTACCACGCCACCTGTTTCATTAAGCATGCCGCTGTATAGCGCTTTGCCTTTTTCTTGTAATTTAGCCACGTCGTTAGCCAATAAAAAACGCAAATACGCCTGCGCATCTTTACCTGTTACATCCACTATGGTCATGTGCGAGACATCAAACATACCCGCATCTTTGCGAACCGCGTGATGCTCTTCTATCTGTGAGCCGTAGTTGATGGGCATTTCCCAACCGTAGAAGTCGACCATTTTGGCCCCTGCTTCTAAATGCTTGGTATGTAAAACAGTTTTATTTGACATGAATTATTGTGACCGTGACTAAACAATAAACGAATTATAGATTCAGTATTGATGGACAACAAATTGAAATATTTAATGTTTACATTTACTTTTCTTATGAATAATCGAATAATCATTTAAAAGTCTTATTTAAAGGTGCTTAGATTAAATGAAACAATTATCTTTGGATAACTTGCGCACATTTGTCACTGTAGTAGATTTATGTGGATTCGCAAAAGCAGGTGAAAAATTAGGTCGTTCCCAGCCTGCTGTGAGCTTACAAATAAAACGCTTAGAGCAGCAACTATCCAAACGCCTGTTTAATAAACAAGGTCAAAGACAAGTCGTTAATCAAGATGGCTTAGATTTATATAAAACAGCACAGACTATGTTGGACTTAAATGACAGTATTTTTCGCCAATTTCAACCTACCTTGTTAAAAGGAAGATTACGTTTGGGTATCCCCAGTGAATTTGCTACCACTTTACTACCTAATATTATTGGCGAATTTGGGAAGCTATATCCAGATGTATCCCTAGAAGTTACCTCTGCGTTAAGTAAATCTTTACTTGAGGATGAAGAACTTAATGGTTTTGACCTTGTGATGGCTCTTGTCGATCCTGATACTGATGTCGATGGTAAAGTGTTGTTAATTGATGAGCTAGTCTGGGTAGGCGACCGGAGTTTAGCTTATCGGCAAGCAAGTTTATCGTTAGTTTTAGCACCCGATGGTTGTGTATATAGAAGTCGTGTCATCAGCAAATTAAAACAACAAACCCAACAATGGCGGATCAGCTATACCAATGCTGATCTAAGCGGTATCACAGCAGCTATCAAACAGGGATTAGGCATCAGCGTATTGGCTAAAAGTAGCGTACCCGAACAATTAGATATTATCCGACATAACCATCTGCCAGAATTAGGCACAATCAAGATTTGTTTATTTTCTGGGAAATCACAGCACCCGCAGGCCAGTGAGAAATTGGCTGAATTTATTGAGTCAAGATTAGTAAAAACTGAAGGGTAATTAACAAAAACCGCCGGCTATGTACTAAAAATAGCAGGCGGCCTCTTATTTTGCTTATCTATTAAGCGCCGTGCTTAAGTAAGATTAAGGCGATGCTAATAATAAGCAGCAATAGAAGCACCATTCTTTTACTGTACTTTCCGTGGTAATAAGCTTTTCGTCGTTCCTTAAACACAAGTCCATCAGGATGTACTCCTGATGCACGTCTTCTTTCACCAATTAAACGTTTCATAGATCACCCCAGAAGGATAAATATAGAATAAGTTATTATTGCCTAAGATAAGTGCATAGATATCCTCGAAATACTATTTTACCCCTTTAGCCCAGAATTACTATCGGCTGTATTAACAAAAACTTAACTTAATCTGATTTTTAGGTTAAAAAGGGTGATCTAGTCAATCATCTGACTTCATGCGTATATACGTTTTATACTTTTTTTGTAGTAATCGGTCAATATATCGAGTGAGCTTAATTTTTTGACTAATCGCATTATCTAAAGCATCAACTAGCTCTGTGATCATGGTTTTATAGTATTCTACGTCTTTAACTTTTCCGTCTTCAGTTTTTGCTTCAAATATATCTTGTGATTTGGGTTCTTCTTGAGTTTGAGGCTTTTTCTCGGGAAGGAACATCTCTTCTGATATTTCTTTGATAACGTTATCAACCGCTTCCTCGTCTAAAGTTTCTAGCTCTTCAAGAAATCCAAAAAGTAAGATCCTATCCATCAAAGTATTAATTTTTCTTGGGATCCCAAGTGTAAATTGGAAAATTCGATCGTACGCACCAGCTGAAAATAAAACTCTGCCGTCCCAACCTGCATGTTGCATACGATACTCAATGTACGCTTGGCACTCTACATCTGTCAAAGGTGCTAAATGACATGATGCTACAATGCGTTGCCTAAATTGCTCCATGTTGGGTGCACGCAATATAGGTTGTAACTCTTCTTGCCCAAGCAAGAAGCTTTGCAACAATGGTTTGCCACCTGCTTGAAAATTCGACAACATACGTAATTCTTCAATGGTTTCTAAAGGTAAATTTTGTGCTTCATCGACCAATAATAATGCTCGTTTGCCTTGTTTATGTAACCCCATCAAAAAGGCTTCAAGATCATTCAGGATATCAGACTTAGAACTGCCTTTGACCGGCACATTGAATTTACTAGCCACCATTTTCACCAATTCATCTGGTGACAACTTTGGCGAAACGATTTGTGCAGCAACAATATCTTCCTGCATATTATCCAATAAACTGTTCGCTATAGTAGTTTTACCTGTACCTATATCGCCAGTAATAACAATAAAACCTTCTGCTTGAGATAACCCATATTGCAAATAAGACATAGCACGTTTATGCCATTTGCTGCCAAAAAAAAAGCTAGGATCGGGTGTCAACTGGAAAGGCTTAGAGGTTAGTCCGTAATAATTTTCATACATAATAAATAGCCATTTGTCCCGGAAAAAGAAAATAAAAATTATAACCACCAGCTTAAGCTATCTTCCTAATACATAGCAAACAAATACAATATTTAGCTGTAATTTGGACCTGAGTGTTAAAGATTACACACTAGTCCGCCAATGCTAAATGACATGATAATAAATAGAAAAGAAGTGGCATACACACCCTGCCACAACAAAAAGATGCCAAATGGTATGCGTAAATTGTATTTTTTTAGCAACATAAAATAATACACCTACCGTAAAGCATATACCACCGCCGACTAATAACCATATTCCCTCAGTTGTTAAGGCATTGTATAAGGGATAAAAAAAGAAAATCGCTATCCAGCCCATTAGTAAATATGTAATAACTGATAGCTTTGGAAATCGTTGATTAGCAAAAACTTTAAAGAAAATACCTATTAATGCAATTGACCACACTATTATCATCCCAGCTAAACCTACCCATCCACCGATTGCTAAAACCATAAATGGTGTATAAGTGCCCGCTATCAAAAGGTATATGGCGCTGTGGTCAACAATCTTAAGAAAGGCTTTTACGTTTTTGTTTTTAGCTAAATGGTAAAGTGTTGATGATAGAAACATCATGATCATCGATAGTCCGTAGACTACACAAGCAAACTGACCATATATACCATCAACTCTCATCAACAAGAAAATCAAACCTACAGTGGAACCGATTACTCCCGCACCATGACTTACGGCATTGAGTTTCTCTTCAAGTGGCGAATAGGTTGGTTGCATAACAATCATTCATTATTTACTGCATGATAAAAATAGATTTTCTATCATATATTTTGAGCGTACAGTTGTACACTCAAATATGTATTCCAATTAAAACCCGCTCCGAGTAGCCTTTTATATTATGAGTTCAATCAACAAATATGGGGCATAACGCACATAAAAAAGCAGCCATCAATTAAAGCAAAATGACTACTATTCACGACCAACAAAATATTGAGACTGATTGCCACCAAGAATAGGTCTATAGGTTATTTTTCGAGGACAACAATGATTTTCATATTTAAGCCAAAGGCACCTCTGGAAACACATTTTTATTTTTAACATTACCAAATGCAAAACTTGATTCGATAGAAGCAAGTCCGGGTAAACAAGTTAGTTTTTCTCGAATAAATCTCTCATAACTTTTCAAATCTGCGCTCACAACACGCATCTGGTAATCTCGACTTCCTGTCATAAGGTAACATTCCATGACTTCATCTAGGTCATTAATACAGGTCTCAAAATTTCGCACGCTGGTGTGATCTTGCTTTTCTAGCCGGATACTAACAAAAGCATTAATGGGTAATCCAAATTGTTCCTGATCGACTTGGGCAGTGTAACCTATCAAGACCCCAGACTTTTCCAAACTCCGCACTCGGCGCAAACAAGGAGATGGAGAAAGATTGACTTTTTCGGCTAATTCTTGATTACTTAGTCGCGCATTATTCTGCAACTCACGGATGATTTTTCGATCGATTACGTCCATTTGAACCTCAAAATTAGTAGAATCTGCCAATAGTAGCGTATCTTGAGAGATTAATCGCAAGATAATTGCTGATGATTAATTGCATACTATCTATCCTTTAATAACCAACACCGCGAGACACGCCGTCATGTCAAAATCACCTACACAAATTGGAAACCATACTCTGTCTCCAGAAACACTAATGATGCATCACGGTTACGATCCAGCGTTGTCAGAAGGTGCGGTAAAATGTCCTAATTTTCAGACCTCCACGTTTGTTTTTGCGTCTGCGCAACAGGGAAAAGATTTTTTTAATTATGCATCGGGCCGAGTAACGCCTACTCATAAAGGTGCAGAGCAAAGTCTCATTTACAGTCGTTTTAATAATCCTGCACTTGAAATTCTAGAAGGTCGTATTGCCATATGGGACGGTGCTGAAGACTGCTTAGTTACGGGTAGTGGTATGTCTGCCATTGCCACTACGTTACTTGCATTATCAGGGCCTGGTGACGTAGTGGTATATTCTGAGCCGGTCTACGGAGGCACGGATACCCTTATTAACAGTATTTTGTCGCAAATGGATATACAGGGTGTTGGTTTTTCTGGGCAAGACGGAATTGAAGGATTACAACGCGCCGTCACTCAAGCCAAACTGCTAGGTACGGTATCACTCGTATTACTAGAAACACCAGACAACCCATTAAATACCATGATCGACATTTCAGAGTGTCGAAAAATCTGCGATGCACTTAAAAATAAAAATGGTGAACGCACTAAATTAGTTGTCGATAACACGATGTCTGGACCTATTTTCCAAAAACCCTTGCAACATGGGGCCGATATTTGTCTGTATTCACTAACAAAATACATTGGCGGGCACTCAGATGTCGTAGGGGGAAGTTGCTCGGGTGATAAAACACTGCTCTCTAAAATCAGGGGTTTTCGAAATATCTTGGGTACAACCATGGATCCCAATACAGCATGGCTAATTATGCGATCACTGGAAACGCTTAAAGTTCGCATGGAAGCATCTTCAATATCAGCCTTAGAGGTTATTTCGTATCTAAAAGACCATCCAAAAGTAATACGTGTGAATCACCCATCAATGCTTAACAAGGATACAGAGCAATACAACATATACAAAAAGCAGTGTAGCGGTGCAGCCTCCACATTTTCTTTTGAAATTATTGGCGATGAAGCAAGTGCATTTAAGATGTTGGACTCAATGCAAATAGCCATGCTGGCGGTAAGTCTCGGGGGTACAGAAACACTTATACAACACCCTGCATCGATGACACATTCCAGTGTACCCGAGCATCGACGAGCAGAGATTGGCATCAGTGATAGCTTGATCCGGATTTCAGTGGGGCTTGAGAATCCAAAAGATATTATTCTCGATCTAGAGCAGGCTCTGGCTCAAATCTAGTTCTACGATTGATCGACCGAATATAAAAACTTGAGATAAAAATGACTATTATTAACACCACTGAACTCAACCAATTAATGAACGAAGATCGAAAAGAATGGATTGAATCACTTGACTATATAAGACGCGACTTTGGTGATAAAGGGGTTCGAGAAATTTTACAATCATTACAAAATCATGCATTGCAAAGTGGCATTGAAATTAATGAAGCGACACTCAACACCCCTTACGTCAATTCTATTGCGCCAGAATTACAACCAGTTTACCCAGGTGACTTGCAGATGGAAAAGCGTATTGAAAATATCTTGCGCTGGAATGCAATGGCAATGGTCATGCAAGCTTACGATTCTGGTTCCGGTGTAGGTGGTCATATAGCGACTTATGCAAGTGCCGCAACCATGTTAGAGACTGGTTTTAATCACTGCTTTAAAGCACGCACTGAAAACTATGGCGGAGATATGGTTCTGCCACAGCCTCATGCCGCTCCCGGCATATACGCTCGCGCCTACCTTGAAGGAAGGCTGTCATTGCAACAAATAAAAAACTTCCGAAGGGAATTAGGTACCCAAGGAGGTTTATCATCTTATCCTCACCCTCGTTCCATGCCTGATTTTTGGGAAATGCCCAATGCTTCAATGGGTTTGTCCACTGTATGTGCAATCTATCAGGCAAGGTTTGCCAAGTATCTTGAAAATCGTGGTTTGAAAACACGAAATGGTGGAAAAATTTGGTGTTTTATCGGGGATGGTGAATCAGATGAGCCAGAAGTTTTAGGTACTATTAATATTGCCGCTCGTGAAAAATTAGATAATCTCGTACTGGTAGTCAATTGTAATTTACAGCGCCTTGATGGCCCTGTGCGGGGTAATGGAAAAATTATTCAAGAGTTGGAACGTAGCTTTCGCGGTGCCAGTTGGAATGTTTTAAAAGTGATTTGGGGTAGTGGTTGGGATGCACTACTATCTCGCGATAAAGAGGGAGTATTGCGCCAACGCATGGAAGACTGTGTGGATGGCGATTATCAACGTTACTCGATACTCGAAGGTGATGCGCAACGTGAACACTGGATTGACGGAAATCCAGAGCTTGAACAAATGATGAACGCATTAACTGATGATGAAATCAGACAAATTAAGCGAGGAGGCCAAGATCCTAAAAAAATCTACGCCGCCTACGAACGCTGTATGAAAACCCAAGGAAAGCCGACCGTTCTACTAATAAAGTCAGTAAAAGGCGAAGGAATGGGGGCATCAGGTCAGGGGCGTAATACCGCTCATCAAAAGAAAAATCTCAGTCCAGAAGAGCGCGTTCAAGCTGCACGGGAACACGGCATTCCAATTGATGATGCCGCAGCCGTCAGTGCACAGTTATACAAACCTGCACAAGACTCCCCAGAAATGCTGTATCTACACAAACAACGCCAGGCTTTAGGTGGATACACACCGCAAAGAAAAGTGAACTGCCCAGCACTACAAGCACCCGATATCAGCTTGTTTAAAGAACAATTGTTAGGATCAGGAAAGAGAGAGACGTCCAGCACAATGGTGATGGTGAGGATCATGTCAAAATTATTAAAAGACACATCGATTGGAAAATATATTGTTCCCATCGTTCCTGATGAAGCAAGAACCTTTGGAATGGATGGACTATTTAAAGCCGCCGGGATCTATTCATCAGATGGACAGCAATACACACCCGTCGATGCGGAAACACTCTTGCCTTATCGTGAAGCCACTGATGGACAAATATTACAAGAGGGTATTTGCGAGGCGGGTGCTATGGCATCCTTTATGGCCGCGGGAACCGCATACGCGGTTCACGGCATTCCAACAATACCGTTTTATATTTATTACTCGATGTTTGGATTTCAGCGTGTAGGGGATATGATTTGGGCTTGTGGCGACATGATGGCTAGAGGTTTTCTTTTAGGTGGAACAGCCGGGCGTACCACTCTTAATGGTGAAGGTCTTCAACATCAAGATGGGCATTCGCATATTTTGGCAAGCACCTTTCCCAGCCTTCTCAGTTATGATCCCGCTTTTGGGTATGAACTGGCAGTGATTGTCCGTGAAGGTATTCGCCGTATGTATACCAACCAAGAAAAGGTGTTTTACTACATCACACTGTATAACGAAAATCATGTTATGCCTGCAATACCAGAGTTACCTTTGGAAGAGGTAAAAAAAGGGATTATTCAAGGTGGCTATAAATACCTGTCGAGCGCACTTGAAAGTGAACCACTTAACACTGTTCATCTCTTATCCAGTGGCTCAATTATGCAGCAAGCAATCAAGGCTGCAAAGTATCTGGAGAATGCGGGATTCGCCGTGCACATATGGAGCATAACCAGTTTTACTGAACTTGCTCGGGAGGCCCAGGAGTGTGAGCGTATCAACAGATTAAACCCTGAACAGATCATTAAAACTCCATTAATTAGTCGTTTATTTGCCGATGAAACAGGTGTCTGTGTTGCTGTTACTGACTATATGAAAGCACTACCATACAGTCTCTCAAGTTGGATACCACTGCCCTATAGTTGTCTTGGCACTGATGGTTTTGGTGTAAGTGAGGACAGAGGTGATTTACGAGATTATTTCGAAGTGAGTGATAAATATGTCGCCGCTGCGGCGTTGTCAGCTCTCAATAAAACTGGGGTCATCGATAATAATACCTTACGTCAGCACTTCAAGATGTTGCAAATCAATGCAAACAAACTTAATCCGACAGCTCACTAGGCCATCGTTATGCACTCAGAACACAAAATAATATTACCCAACATTGGTGACTTTGACGAGATTGAGATTATTGAAATAGTGGTAACCCAAGGTGAACACATCAATATCGGAGACATACTTCTAACGGTAGAGTCAGATAAAGCGGCAATGGATATCCCCAGTGATGCCAGCGGAGTAATAACCCAGGTATTGGTAAACGTGGGGGAAAAGATATCGCAAGGTACATCCATTATTCTGTTACAGCTTGATCAAGCTTTGCCTTTGGCCGAGACGGCAGCTGAACAATCAGCCTCGTTGACGGTTCCCACTCACAAAGAAACTCATGTCCCTACAGATAATATAGCCCCTACCAGTGAGGTGGAGATCCCACTTAAAAAAACGGTCATTGGCACAACATCCTCATCACATTTGGATGCACAAGAACACCTGACACCCGCGGGTCCAGCATCGAGAAGACTAGCTCGAGAATTGGGTGTTGTTCTTGAGACCGTCGAAGGCAGTGGAAGACGGGGACGTATTCTCAAACAGGATGTAAAAGACTTTGCAAAGCATCTGATCCACAAAGCAACATCGCAACAAAACGTCCATAGTATGGCTCCAGATTTGCCTGATCTATCTTCTTATGGTGATGTAACACGACGCGATATGAATAAAATAGAGTCGGTGACTTGCACCAATATGCAACGAGCATGGGATCAAATTCCGCACGCGTGGCTACAAAAAAACATTGATATCACTGAACTTGAAGCGGGTAGAAAACACAACAAAAGCAAAGTTGAAAGCCTAACAATGACCGCCATTATTGTGAAAGCTATGGCTCATGGATTGAAAAAATTCCCTAGCTTTAATTCTGCAATCGACAATCAACAACAACAATTTATCTTGCGTAATTATATCCATATTGGAGTGGCGGTTGATACACCAAAAGGATTAGTGATTGCCGTAATAAGGGATGTTGACCAACTCAACATTGCACAAATATCTGTACAATTAAACCGTTTGGCAGAAAAAGCTAGGGCTGGAAAACTGATGCCGTTAGAAATGAAAGGTGCTGGGATCACATTAAGTAATTTGGGGGGAATGGGAGTGAACGGCTTACAACCTATCGTTAATTGGCCAGAGGTTGCGATAGTGGGAGTGGCAGCATGTTCTCGTCAGCCAGTATATTTCGATGATGAGATACGACCACGGATGATTATGCCATTAACTCTGGGATTTGATCACCGTGCGATTAACGGTGCAGACGCTGCGCGTTTTCTGAGTTATATGGAAGAAATGCTAGATAATCCTGTATATTTTTTAACACAAATTTAGTTTTCAAGTGGATATGCGTTATTTAAATTGCTAAAACGCGAGAAAGTGTAAGAAAACGAAAAAATGCAATAGGATCTTTGGCTGAAGTGCGAGGCATGAGATGAAAATTAAACTTCAATTATACTTTTATCATTTATCTGGTGATGTAGACTTATAGCACTTTATTACACAACATGGTTTAGTGAATACGTGACCCAGTGGTACGCATATATTGTCGAAAATAAGTTAGGTCAATATTACACGGGCATATGCACAGACGTTGAGCGACGCTTCAATGAACATCAATCTAGCGGTCCTAAATGTGCTAAAGCGTTAAAAGGCAAAGGACCTTTAGTATTGAAATTATGGTGTATTGCAGGTAGTCATTCTGACGCTTTAAAAATTGAAATTTGGATTAAAAAGCTCAATAAAGCCAAAAAAATAAAATTAGTAGAAAACTGCCTTTGTGATTCGCCCATACAAAACATGCTGTTGGATGAGGATAAATAATATGCTAACCCCACCTACGCCACTTCCAAAAGAACTAATCGAGCTGGGTAACGAAGGGTGGCAAAAGCTGCAATCCCACGAGCAGTTTTCTATACATTTCGAGATGTTTGAAGAACAAATCAAAGTCGCCTTTTCACTGAGCGAGTTTATCTTCGAGCAGTGTATTAAAAATCCGTCATGGTTAGCAGAGTTATTAATTGAAGAGCGACTTTTTGATGAACAGGTAGATTACCAAAGCAAACTTGCCCTCTTATTAAATGAAATTAACAGTGAGGCAGTTTTACACCAAACACTCAGGCAATTTAGAAACTTTCATATGTTAAGAATTGCTTGGCGTGATCTACTCAATATGCAGTCAATTGAAAATTCACTCGCACAAGTATCCGAACTAGCTCGTCAATTAATTACGCAAACTAACAGCTGGCTATATCAATTTTTAGAGTCTAGATTTGGCTTGCCAGAGGGTGAGTTTGGTGCACAGCCTATGTTGATTATGGGTATGGGAAAATTAGGCGGGGATGAACTTAATTTCTCTTCTGATATCGACTTAATTTTTACTTATGCTTCAGTAGGTGTTACCACTGGTGGCAAAAAGTCGATCGAAAACCAACAGTTTTTCACTAAACTGGCACAAAAATTTATTACCGCCTTGGATCAAATGACTGCTGATGGTCAAGTATACAGAGTGGATATGCGCCTAAGGCCATTTGGTGATAGTGGCCCACTTGTGATGCATTTTGATGCAATGGAAGATTATTACCAAGAACAAGGTCGCGACTGGGAACGTTACGCGATGCTTAAAGCATCAATACTGAATCAACCGAGCCCTTACACGCAACAATTATCAGATATTTTACAACCTTTTATTTATCGACGGTATTTAGACTTTAGTGCCATTGAGTCACTACGCAGTATGAAATCCATGATAGAACAAGAGGTGCGCAGACGAGGCCTAATTAACAATATTAAATTGGGTAAAGGTGGGATCAGAGAAGCAGAGTTTATTGTTCAAAGCTTGCAGCTAATCAATGGTGGACGAGAGCCAAGTCTGAAAGTTCAGAGTTTGCAATTAGCACTGTTTGAACTGGTCAATCTAAAAATATTACCTGCGAAAAGCGCTAGGGATTTACAACTAAGCTATTTATGGTTACGTAAAGTAGAACATTGTCTTCAGCAGTTTGCCGACAAACAAACACAAGTACTACCCAACAATAACATTGACCAAAAACGTTTGTTAACTGTATTAGGCATCACTGATTATCAAGATTTTATGCAACAGTTGACCCATCACTGCGACTTAATCCACCAGCAATTTTCGTTATTGGTCAAAGAAGATCCCGCACTAAAGGATGATGTTGCGAACGAGCAACAACAGGCAGCCAAAGATCTTTGGCAATTACAGCTCGATGCTGAAGAAATACAAAGTATATTAAATCATTGGTATTCAGCCTATGACGTGCCTGCTACAGACATAAGAATTGGCGAAAATGTGCATCGACAACTCGGCATATTTAAACAAGATTTAACCACACAGCGGATCGGTCAAAGAGGACTCACCACGTTGAATAATCTGATGCCCGTGATCTTCCATAAAATCCTTAGTTCTTCAGCTAACGATCATGCAGAATTGTTTAAACGCATTTTAACAGTATTACGTGCCATATTAGGTCGTACTGCTTATTTGCAATTATTATTTGAAAACCAGGCGGCATTATTTCATTTAGTTAAGTTATGTGCTGCAAGCCTTTGGGTAACAGAACAAATTGCCCGTTTTCCATTATTATTAGACGAGTTACTCAATCCTATTTCTCTTTACCAACCAGTAGCGTTTAATCAGTATGCTGATGAATTACGCCAATCATTGCTTCGAGTAGAAACAGAAGATTTAGAGCTACAGATAGAAACCTTACGCCAATTTAAACTGAGCCAACAATTAAAAATCGCTGCAGCTGATATCTCTAATGCTTTACCCGTTATGCAAGTTAGCGATCATTTAACCCATTTAGCTGAAGCGATTATTGTTCAAGTTGTAGACATCGCGTGGCAGCAAATAGTCGCCAAACATGGCGTACCAGTATGTGATTTGCAAGGACCTAAAAACATCCAAAACAAAGGTTTTGCGGTTTTAGGATTTGGCAAGCTGGGAGGATGGGAATTAGGTTATGGCTCAGACTTAGATTTAGTCTTTTTACATAATTGTGATGGGCAGCAACTCACCAATGGCAAAAAACCAATTGGAGCAACCGGTTTTTATATCAAACTTGCTCAACGTATTTTACATATATTTACGATCAAAACAGGTTTAGGTCTACTTTATGATGTGGACATGCGATTACGTCCATCAGGTAATGCAGGTTTACTGGTGTGTCACGTAAATGGTTTTGCGACCTATGAAATGGAAAATGCTTGGACTTGGGAGCATCAGGCTTTAGGGAGAGCCAGATTTATCATGGGTTGTCATAAATTGTATCAACGCTTTAGTGCAGTCCGGTTAGCCGTGCTTTCAAAACCTAGAGTGATAATAGAATTGGCAGAAGCTGTCGTGACTATGCGAGAAAAAATGCGTACACACTTAGCCAAAGGAGATGCTGAAAACATCGATCTAAAACAAGACGCTGGGGGTATAGCAGACATAGAGTTCATTGTGCAATTTATGCTACTTGCTCACACGAGTACTTTTCCAAGCTTAGCCAAATGGCCTGACAATGTAAGAATTTTAGCTGACTTAGCAAATTTATCCCTTCTTACAAGAACTGAAGCTGAGATCCTCAGTCAAGCATATTTGGAATATCGAAATTTTTCACATCGATTAGTTTTACAAAATGGAACACTGGCTGCGATGACCCCATCTATCGTAGCTCACCAAACAAATGTAAAAGTAATTTGGTACCAACATTTAGTCAAAATGTTAGAATGATTCCAATGAAAAAGTGCTTAAAAACAATATCACTGAAGAGCCTCTTCGCATTGTTTTTCCAAGTATTTAGATGATTGTGAGGTAATGACCATAGAACGTTGACGAGGACACATATAAGCTTTGACTTCACCATCAAAGTTAGCATCAATGGCTTTACCAATTTTTTTTAAACTACCTAACAGTGAATCATCAAGCTGAAAGGGATACTTGACAATAAAGTCTTGTTCAAGCTCCCAGATGACTTGCATCCCCTCTGACTGAGCATAACTAGTTATACCCCCTCTAAGTGTTCCTCCAGCTTTGAATAGCCGATGTTTGTGCTCCCCGACCCATTTTCCTGGTACAGGTTTTTGTTGGCTTTCCATTTTTTTCAAGCGTTCAGTTAATGGTACATCAGATATTTTTACCTTCATCACAAAATCTCCTAATCTCTCGTCATCTGAATAACGCGACGATGAGCGGTAATTCGAATAAAAACTGCTCATATTACTAGAAATACTTCTTTTGCCTGAGCCTCCTTCTGGGAGCAAAGTAGAGTGTTGACTTTGTTGCGTAATCAAAACGACAACCGCAACTCCGATGATCATAAATGCTAGAAGAACATGCTTTAGCCAAAATAAAGAATCAGATACATTTTTAATTTTTTTCAACTCGCATCCTCATTATTGGTTGTTCTCGTTATTAATTTCAATCGTATAAAGAAGGATCTTCAGCATTAGGTCGTGTTTTAAAACGCTTATGCATCCAAAGGTATTGTTCTGGTGCGATCATCACCATTTTTTCAATCATTTGATTAATTCGTGTTACATCATACTTATCGTCACCTGAGGGGAAATTCTCCAGTCCAGGTAGGACAATAATTTTATAACCCTTATCTGTTCGAATCGATACCAAAAAAACGGTCTCACAATTTGCTTGTTTAGCAAATAACAAGGATCCAGTTGTTGTCGCTACATCGGGTACAGCAAAAAATGGCGTAAACTGGCATCTTTCTCGCCCGTAATCTTGATCGGGTAAATATATACACAACTCACCATCATCTAAAGCGCTAATTAAGCCTCTAGCATTACGTTTGTGTACCATATATTTATTACTTCGTTGGCGACCGCAATATTGAATATATTCCATTAGTCTATTGTTGTGTTTACGATAAAACACCACCGATGGGTACTTAAGACCGGCAATACGGCAAGCAAACTCAAGATTCATGTTATGTATTGCATAAGCCAGTACACCTTTTCCCTTTGCTAAAATAGCTTCAATATGCTCGTAACCCTCGAATTCAGCTTTTCGAGCAACCCGCCATTTCGGCCACCACCACCCCATTCCCGTTTCAAGGATAGCCATACCTGCATTATCTAGATTAGCATCTAACATACTTTGACGCTTTTCTTGACTTAGTTCCGGAAAAGATAATTCCAAGTTACATTTAGCCACGTTATAGCGCTTTTTAGCGACAACCTTTAGTAACTTGCCTAATAATTTTCCAATACTTAATTGCATTTGATAAGGTAACCAAGACACACTGTAAAGTATCAGGACGCCAAACCAGGTTAACCAATACTTTGGTAAAAAAAACTCTATTTCAAACTCAGGGACGACTATTTTTTTTATGGACAAACTGATCTCCTTCTAACTCTTTATTCTTAGTCTAATACGTAAAGCCAATTGGCAACATGAAAAAAGTGCTAAGGTTAATTAAATTATCTATTAAATTACTTTTCGAAGTAGACAGGTGATGTCATTACTAATAAGAAACCCGTGATTTTAGGTGAGCAAATAGTCACAGATGTAGAGCGATTACAGACTATTTTAGATTCAGTCTCAAGTGTTATACTTGAGGTATCTATAACTGGCTATATCCTTTATGCCAATCAGGCTGCTGTGCAAATGTTTGGTTATGCGCAGGAAGAATTAAAAAAAATGCGATCCTTTGATTTGGTTCCTGATAGGTATAGCCAATGTCATCAAAAACACCTTAACTACTTCTTCAAATCGAACCTTGAAACCTCTTCCGAAACAGGTGAAAGTGAAACGTTCCCTGTTTTACATAAAAATGGTCAAGAATTCTTTGTCACCGTCACTTTGAAAGCACTGTCTAATAACCTACAAAATACAGTCATAGCGACGGTTTACAGTTCGTCAAAATTACAGACTGCTCAAGACCAATTAGATAATAGTAACGAACGACTTATGATCGCCAAAGAGGCATCACAAATAGGCGTATGGGAATTTATTATTGAAACTGAGCAGCTCATTTGGGACGACCAAATGTTTTTGCTCTACCAACAAAATCCCAGTACCTTCGGTGGCACAATTTCTGAGTGGCGAGACGCCCTACATCCCGACGATAAAGAGAAAACGTTACAAGCGTTAAATTTAACTATTAAAGAAAACAAAAAATTTGACATCACATTTAGAATACTAACGCCAGATAGACAGATCCGTTATATGAAGTCTTACGGACATGCGGTGCGTAATAAAACAGGCCAGATTTGCAGAGTAATAGGCGTTAACTACGATCTAACTGAAAACTTCATCATTCAAGAAAACCTTGAACAGAGCCTAAAAGATAATCGTGTATTGGCCAAAGTTGCTGAAGAAACAGTCAATGCAGTGGTTTTAACCGATGTACAAGGCAAAATCACTTGGATTAATAAGATGTTTACCCGTATCACTGGCTATAAGCTGGAAGAGGTTAAGGGGTTTACTCCAGGCCATATACTACAAGGCAAAGATACGAACCCTCAAACAATAATAGACATCAACACTTCGCTTAAAAATAAACAGGAATTCAATGCCGAAATATTGAATTATCATAAAAGTGGTAGCTCTTATTGGATGCGCATTAACTGCCAGCCACTATATGAGCAAAATCAGCTTGTAGGATATGTAGCCATTCAAACCGACATTACTGAGATAAAAAATCTTGAACAAGAACGCCAGATACAACAAGAGCTGTTAGAACGTACTGGCGATATGGCAAAACTTGGAGGTTGGCAACTTAATTTGCTGACTAATCAAGTTGTTTGGTCTGATGTTGTTTATAAGATCCATGAATTACCTATTGGTTCAGAGGTTGACTTGGACAATGCGGTTAACTTTTATGCACCTGAAATGAGACCCGTTATTCAACGAGCAATTGCCTTGGCTATAGAAAACGGCACGTCATGGGATATTCAAAGCTCCTTTACCACAGCTAAAGGTAATGATATTTGGGTTCGTGCGGTGGGTTATGCAGAGTTTACTAATGGTGTTGCGACTACTCTTAGAGGCGCATTTCAGGATATAACTGAGCTTAAGCGTGCAGAAGAGCGAGCTATAGAGGCTAACCTTGCTAAGAGTGAGTTTTTAGCAAACATGAGTCATGAAATTCGTACACCTATAAATGGCATATTGGGTATGAATGATTTGCTTTTGAAGACAAATTTAAACGAAAATCAACGCCACTTTGCTCAACTTGTCAAAGTAAGCAGTCACTCACTGTTACGCTTGATTAATGATATTTTAGACTTTTCTAAGATTGAGGCTGGCAAACTTAAAATTGAAATACAAGATGTCGATTTATACTCACTACTTAGTGACATTATCGACACCATGGCAACATTAGCTCATCACAAGCATCTTGAACTAGTATTAGATATTTCGCCCACTTTACCTAGATGGATAAAAATAGATCCAGATAGAGTAAAGCAAGTTTTAATTAACTTATTAAGTAATGCGATTAAGTTTACGGAAAAAGGTGAGATTGTATTAAGAGTTGAAAATACTGTTAACCAATTATTAAAATTTACTGTGATTGATACTGGATCAGGTATCCCCGAGGACAAACAAACGCAGCTTTTTTCTAAGTTTATGCAAGTTGATAGTTCAAGCACCCGTATCCACAGTGGGACAGGATTAGGATTAGCCATTAGTAAGCAGTTAAGTGAGATGATGGGTGGTTACATTACGGTGCAAAGTGCTTGGCAACAAGGTTCTACTTTTTGCTTTACGGTTAAATCCGAATATTCTTGCCAAACATCTGCCCCAATAAGTCAAAGTATTCTTGCCTCTTTACGCGGAAAAAGGTTACTCGTTGTAGACTCCCTCAAAAGTGTTAGGCAGTCAGTGGTAAACTTTCTTGCACAAGCAGGTGTGGAAGTGCAATGTGTAGGTAACGCCCAAAAAGCGCTCAAAGCCCTGAAACATGCCCACGGTAACGAAAAACCTTTAGATTATGTGTTAACAGATTTGGCACTACCTGGTATAAACGGTTTAGAACTAAGTAAAGCGATCACCGATGACCAACGTTTTTCTGATCTCTCTATTATTGTAATGACCACAGAATTAGCAGCACCTGATACCGTTCAACATCCAAGTATAAAGATGCCGTCTTATCTTGGTAAACCACTTACACCCGACGCACTTATTTCTGTTCTACTTACTCCACAATGTATAGGATCCAAGGTCAACCAGCATCAGTTTCAACTAGCTAGTTCATCTAAAATAAATGTTCAAAAAAAACCGAATATATTAGTAGTAGAAGATAACTATATTAATCAGCAAGTTGTTATGGAAATGCTGAAAAACTTACATTTTCACTATTACCTTGCCGAAAATGGGCAGGAAGCCTTAAATGTGCTTAAAAACTATCCCGGAACATTTGATGTGATATTAATGGACTGCCAAATGCCGTTGATGAATGGTTACGATACCACGAGAAATATTCGAGAAAACACTCAAGGAAAGTACAATAAGGCCATTCCTATCATTGCATTAACGGCCAATGCGATGAAAGGTGATAATGTTAAATGTTTCGAAGCGGGCATGAACGATTACTTAGCCAAGCCTTTTCAATCTGAACAATTAGCAGAAATATTACATAAGTGGGGATGTTCTTAAAAGATGACGATCGAATAATTAGTTAGGTTAGTATCTCTATACGTGGGGATCGTCTTTGCGAGTATTCAAGCGACTTTATCAAGCGACTTTATCAAGCGACTTTATACAGTTATAGTTTTTATATTGTTTTTTTACGATTGCAGGCTCACCGATAATAATGTATTCCATTATATGTTATTAATTTTTACTTTTAGCTTAGGAACACCATGCGACTCATTGAAATTGATAAAGCGCGTTATCGACGTCACTTAAATATTGTAATAGCGTGGTGTATCGGGGGCTTAGCAATAGGCAGTTTAGCTATTTCACAGACACTTATTGGTTTATTTCCTGATGAAAGTGGTAGTCATTTTAATTGGAATTTTCTGGGCGTTTTCATCACAAGCGTGATGATTGCTTGGTTACTAAATAAGTACCGTACTCACGATTTTATGACCGAAGTCGTTTACGTATGGGAACTAAAGCAAACACTTAATAAAATCAACCGAAAAATGCCAAAGCTTAAAGCCGCTAGTCACCTAGGAAATCTCGATGCATTAATAGCTATTCATTATAGTTTTGCAGGCTCACGTTTATTGTGGCAATTAGACGATAATACTATCGTGATGGATGAATTAGTTGTTCAAGAAACTGAGCTTAATAAGATAGCTGAAGAGTATCATTTAATACTAAATTCTGATGATTACGATAGCAAAATTTTAAAACGGTTTTAAGCGCCGGCAAAGGCACGATTAAAAGCGACAAGTGTCGCCAATATCCATACCGAGAAAAGTAATCAAAAAATGTTAATACTCTTGATCTATTGCTTTGAGTTTTTTAATAAACTTCTCGAAGTGTTCTTCTTTCTCGTAGTCAAAGTGGTATTTATTGTGAAATCCAAAATTCAGTT
>CAZMDX010000222.1:0-10625 GCA_964564805.1 uncultured Pseudoalteromonas sp.
TACGCAGCAGTCCGACACGCAAAAAAGTGCTTCGGCTAGCGTTCGCCAGGACTCAGTGTCATTAACATCATCAGCTCAGCAGCTTAGTCAAGTTCAAAGAAAAGGTGTGGAAGCTCCAATCAACCAAGAAAAAGTTGATAGGTTAAAGAAGTCCGTTGAAAGTGGTGACTACAAAATTAACCCTGAGTCATTGGCATTGAAAATATCCACATTAGAATCAGAATTATTTGGTACTCAGTCGTAAAGGCAGCATACTAGTGATTGTCTTCATCCCTGGAAAATATGATGTCTGAATTGAAAAAAGAAATTACAAGCCAACATGGTTTATTACTTGAGTTACAACTTATTCTCGAATCAGAACTTCACCTTATCAGCACTAGAGACGCTGAATCACTTATTAATCTGTTAAAAACCAAAGAAGCTATTCTTGACTCTGTTCAACAGCAAGATTCGCTTATTGGTAGTTTGTACGCAAAGGCAAGTCAAGACCAGAAAGATGACGAAGAACTTGTCTCACTCTTTGATGAGGCAAAAGTAATGGTCACTCAGTGTCAATTTCGCACTAAAATAAATCAAACTGCAGTAGAACAAGGACAGTTGCGTTTAGAACATTTACGCAACCTTTTGTTAGAATCAAGAGCTAAAGAATCAATGACTTATGATAAAAGCGGTCGTACTCAGGGCGGAACTTCTGGTGGTGGGATCAGCGCTTAGCAGAAATAAGTTGGTTAATAATCGTCTTCTAAATCTTCAATTTAATTTTAATTTTTTATCATTCATTTATAAACCTATCTTTCAAGCATTTATAGCTAAGATGAATGGCATCATTCAATAATAATGCACTTTTTTTACGCGTTTAGGTCTTGCTGTTGACAGATAAAGTTCGTTCACTAATTTAAAGTCTAATTCTAGCTCAGTCGCATAAGTGTCGTTCCCCACTGGGTAACTTTTTACTACTTTTGCGCCTCTGATTACCCCTTGAACTGAACTTTCTAAACGAGTATTTTGGATTACTAAGCTTGCTAAGGACTGATTACTACTGACTTTCTGGCCGTATACCTGCTCTGTTAATTCTCGGTAAGCATCTAACTTTGAGGCTTTTATTGCCATTAACATTTTACTGGACTCGCTTAACCCTTTTTGCACAGATATCGGTGCATAACCAACAGCAGAAATAACCGGGTAAGACTCAGGCTCAAGTGTTTCCCACTCAATATGCTTATTAGGCACACTTGAACATCCAACCAAACAAACACTCAACATTGCTATAAAAGTTAAATGTCGACTATTTTGTTTATTAAGTCTTAATATATTCATCATTTACCTAACACCTTAACTTTAACTAAATAAATAGCATTATCGTAAACCTTACTAAGCAATAATCGTACCTAAAAGATATAATCATCATATGGGTATGATTTGTGCTTAAACAAATATAACGTAAACAAAATAGAAAAGCGGTCTGAAATGTGGGGACGTATTATCACAAAATTTACTTTACGCATGTTGGAAATTAAATGATGCAAGTCAGAAGAATTATTAAAATAACTAGTATGTTGATGTTACTAGCCAGCAGCCATTCAGCTATGGCAATTTGGTTCGAGGCCACAGGCCAAGCAATTATCAACAATGGTGAGAAAGAAGCGGCACGCCAACAAGCGACACAAGAAGCCATCAAACAAGCGCTGCTGTTTTCAGGCGCATCAGTTAAAAGCATTCAGTCTCTTACCAATGGTTTGCTTGAAGACGACCGTTTTGAGATCCGCGCATCAGGCGAAGTTAATAATATTGAGTTAATTAATGAAATTTACAACGACGACTATGTGACCGTTTCCATACGAGCTGATATTTTTCCTCAAGATGCATTATGTTCTGCTTCAGATTACAAAAAAAATATTGTGACTACATGGTATAACATCAAAAAACGGCAACAAGCTGCCGTTGGAAACCTTTACGACTTTGGTAAAGTGTTAGCTGAAAAACTCCAGCGAGAAACACAAAGCTATTCGAAATATTCAATTATAAAACGTGTTGAACCTTACTATTTAAACCCCTCAGTTCAGGAAAAGAAAACAACAGCTTTTAGTCTTGCAAGAAAGACAGATGCTCAATATGTGCTTTTTGGAGAAATAATTGAGTTTGGTGTTGAAACATCTATAGCCTCGGGGTTGTCTTTTTGGAGAGGCGATCAAAGGACTCGAAATCTTGAGCTATCCTTCTCAATGTTTGATGGCAACACAGGCGAAAAGGTTTTCCAAAATACGCAAAATATTTCAACACTTTGGAATTTTGATCCTCATAAAACGATAGACAGCAACAGTCGACAATTGTGGGATTCATCATTTGGGTTGGAAACTGAAAAAGCCATTCAATCAGTTGTGCAATCTGTAGATAAAGCGGTTAGCTGCTTACCGACATATGGACAAGTATTAAAGGTTTCAGGTGAAAGTCTAATTATTAACATTGGCAAGCATAATGGTGTGAAGCAGGGAGACAAATTAACCTTGTTTCAAATGAATCAATTTTATGATGCCCAAAATTTTCCACACAGGCAATATCAACTTCATCCAGAAGAGGTGATGGTCAGGCAGGTATTTCCCGATACAGCCGTGGTTGCTTCAGTAACCGGGGCTCATTTGGCTAATATTCAACCAAACGATTTTGTAGCGCGGAGATAAAAACATTAGAGGGTTTAAATCCCGTCTCGGCTAGTACATAATGCAGCTTGTATAATTAGTTTTAAACTAGTGTCCCCGTAGTTTAATGGATAAAACGAGGCCCTCCTAAGGCTTAGATCTTGGTTCGATTCCAGGTGGGGATACCAAAATAGTTCAAAACTACTATCTAATATTTGCACTCCACTTTTATGTCCTAGTTAGCTTGAATATAACTTTTTTTAGACTATAAAATGAAATGCCTAGCCTTCAAGGTATCCATCATCAAACTATGGTCGTGAGGTGGCAAAATCATACCTTACGCATCGATTCCATCAATCAATGAAAGCTTAAAAAATAATTACTCATCTCTACGTGCTTAATAGAAGCGCCCTAAGCTGCCTTGAAACGTATATTTTGAGGTGGTTTGAGTGCAGATAGCTATGTATAATCAATTCCATATTAACTTATACAAAGAACCATATGGCGACTGACCCTTTAGATGATATGCCAAGAATAAGGCTAGAGAAAGATGACGTGGAGTCCTTTCATCGGACTAGGGCACAGTCAACCCAAAAAAGCTCAAATAAAGTTGGCTTGACAGATGAGTCACTTAACACATCAAACTCACCATCATGGTTTGCTTTTTTGTTTTTACTTCTTATTATTGTTGGTGCAACTAGTTATTGGTCGTTCGAACAGCATAAAGCATTTCAACAAGCTCAGAATCGTATTACAGACTTAGAAAGCCGCCTGTCTGCAACGGGAGAAGATATGGATCAGTCAGCTGCAGCTTTACAGATCAAGGTATCTGAACTAAGTCTTAAAACCGAAGATTTGTGGCGCCAAATGGATAAACTTTGGGCGTCCGCTTGGCGACGTAATCAAAGTGAAATAGGTGTGCTGAATAAAACAGTCATGGCTGTAAAAGCATCAAGTGAAGAGAGCACAAGAAATCTTAGCAGTGAAACGTCGGATAACAATACGATTATCAATTTAGTTAAGGAACAGTTAGAAAATCAAGCCAATTTACTCAAACAATTAAACGATAGCTTTGGACAAAGCAATAATGTTGATGCCAACTTTGAACAGCAACTTGCAAGTCTCCGAGAAAAACTCATATCGACAGCTTTAGTTAATAATAATTTAACTAACCAGATTGATGTTTTACGACGAAGAGTATCGGTTTCGGAAAAAAAGGCTAACGAGATACAAATACTGCCAACACCGAGCCTTACGCCTGTTCTATAATTGGCAGATAAAAAAATAGAGCGTAAAACCGCTCTATTTTCAAACTATTTTTTGAACTACTCAGCAGGACTTTCATCCGCTCTTTTGGCTGCAGACTCTTTTATTAAAGTCTGAAGTTCGCCTTGTTGTGTCATCTCCATAATAATGTCACAACCGCCTACTAACTCACCATCAACCCAAAGTTGGGGGAAAGTTGGCCAGTCTGCGTATTTAGGTAACTCTGCTCTAATATCAGGGTTTTGTAAAATATCAACATAAGCAAACTGCTCGCCACAAGACATTAATGCTTGGGTGGCCTGAGCAGAGAAGCCACAGTTAGGTAGTTTAGGTGAGCCCTTCATGTATAAAATTATAGGATTTTCTTCAATTTGTTGCTTAATTTTTTCGATAGTATCCATTGCGGCTCTCATTTAATATTTCAGTACCTACGATCTGGTGCTAAGCTTAACGTTTTCAACTAACAATTAATACTCTACTGATCTTTTGTTAGATCGATTTAGTAAATTACATAGGCATATAAAAATAATTTTGCACTTGAAAAACATTATCAAGACTCAATATATGTTCGCAACATCATAATATTTATTAAATAAAAGACCTGTACTTTTATTGCTATACAAACACTTAGCATTTATCTGTTTTGAATTAGAATATACATCACCCTTTACGGAGAAATAAAATGGCTTTTGAATTACCAGCACTTCCTTATGAAAAGAACGCGCTAGAACCACATATCTCTGCAGAGACTTTGGAATACCATTACGGTAAACACCATGCCACTTACGTAGCTAAATTAAACGGTTTGGTCGAAGGCACTGAAATGGCAAGTAAGAGCCTAGAAGATATTGTAAAAAATTCTGAAGGTGGCGTGTTTAATAATGCGGCACAAATCTGGAACCACACATTCTATTGGAGCAGCCTTAGTCCAAATGGCGGTGGCGAGCCAACTGGTGCCTTGGCCGACGCAATAACTGCAAAATGGGGTTCATTTGCAGATTTCAAAGCGGCGCTAAATGATAAAGCAGTTAACAACTTTGGTTCTAGCTGGACCTGGCTAGTTAAAACAGCTGACGGTAGCTTAGATTTGGTCAACACCAGCAACGCTGCTACGCCTTTAACTGATCACAACCTAACACCTTTACTTACTGTTGACCTATGGGAACACGCTTACTATATCGATTATCGTAATGCTCGACCTAAGTATCTTGAAGGTTTCTGGGCGCTAGCTAACTGGGATTTTGCAGCTGCAAACTTCGCTTAATTACGAACTATCCAAAAAATAAATAATAGCCCTGTTAATCAGGGCTTTTTTTTTTCTAATTTTCAGCAGACAATGATGCTAATTTCAACATTATATAATTAGGGTTTTATGTCAGTCACTAAGATATTTTTCGTCATTGTTATGGCGTCATATTTACAACTTTCACAGCTTGTTTTTGCTGGTGGAAACGGCATCGTAGTGTTCCAATCAGATTTTGGTTTAAGTGATCAGGCCGTATCTGCAATGCACGGTGTTGCACTAGGAGTTGATAAAAATCTGAACGTAGAAGATTTAACGCACGAAATCCCTGCTTATAATATTTGGGAAGGTGCATATCGATTGGACGCAGTAGCTGATTTTTGGCCAGCCAATACAGTATTTGTCTCTGTTGTTGACCCAGGTGTCGGCAGTGAAAGAAAGTCAGTCGTATTGAAAACTAAATCTAATCATTATTTTGTCACACCAGACAATGGAACGTTAACTTTAGTAGCTAAACGCTTAGGCATTGCCGAGGTGCGAGAAATAGACGAAAAAGTCAATCGATTAAAAGGCAGTGAAGCATCCCATACTTTTCATGGTCGTGATGTTTATGCCTACACAGGTGCTCGTTTAGCGGCAAGCGAAATTAATTTTGAGCAAGTTGGGCCCAAATTAGCATCAGAAGTGTTTAGCATTCCATTTGAAGCAGCACGTATTGATACCAATAAGTTAATCGGCGGTATTCCCATATTAGATCCCGCTTATGGCAATGTATGGACTAATATCCCTATGTCATTATTGCTGGCACTTACAAAATCCAAAGACTATGCAAGCCTTTATACACAAGAGTTTTTAGTTTCCGTCACACGTGCAGATAAGCTGGTTTTGTCTGAAATAATAAGTTTCGAACGTTCCTTTGCTGGTGTTAGTAAAGGCCAGCCCTTGCTTTATGTCAACAGCCTCGAAAACTTAGCGTTAGCACTCAATCAGGCTGATTTTGCCAGAAAATTTGACATACAAGCTGGCGGTGAATGGCGCATTGAAATTGTCACTAAATAAAGAATCCTAATGACTGAACAACAAAATAATCCATTACATGGCCTGACTTTACAGTCAATTCTAGAGACGTTAGAAAAGCAACTCGGCTTTGAAAGGATGGGCCAGCAGATCAAGATAAATTGTT
This sequence comes from uncultured Pseudoalteromonas sp., assembly GCA_964564805.1. Lineage (GTDB taxonomy): Bacteria > Pseudomonadota > Gammaproteobacteria > Enterobacterales > Alteromonadaceae > Paraglaciecola. Next base: position 6,329 of record CAZMDX010000222.1, read on the forward strand.
TTATGAGCGATCCTTCGATTAAATCTAGCTTAAAGTTCCTCCGTAAAACACCTTGGGCAAGAGAAAAAGTTGAGCAGCTATATTTATCTATTCTTAAGACTTCAGCTAGTCAAAAGGAGAAGGAACCAACAGAAGCGTTTGTTTGGCCAGACATTACTAAAGATAATCCTAATAAAAAAAATAAATAATCTTTATCAATGTATTTCAATCAATTAAGGAAATCTGAATGAGTAAAAACGTAAACTCACTTTTTAAACCTTTTAACTTAAAAGATTTATCACTTAAGAATAGAATTGCTATGGCCCCAATGACACGTAGCTTTTCACCCGAAGGCATTCCCTCACAAGATGTAGCGAGTTATTATCGGCGCCGCGCAGAAGGTGGTACTGGTTTGATTATTACCGAAGGTACAACAGTTAATGATCCTGTGGCTACCATGGATGGAAAAATTCCCCAAATACACGGCCAACATTCTTTAGCAGGTTGGGAAAATGTGGTTAAGGAAGTACATGCTGTAGGAGGCAAGATCATGCCACAATTATGGCATGTTGGTATGGCGCGTAACCCAACAAAAGCCCCCTACCCCGAATTACCTAGTGTTGGACCTTCAGGTCTGTTATCACCTGGTAAACAAGTTGCAGAGCCTCTAACCGTGGCGCAAATTCATAGCCTGATAGAAAGTTTCGCTAATGCAGCTGCAGATGCAAAACGTGTTGGTTTTGATGGGATTGAAATACACGGTGCTCATGGTTATTTGCTTGATCAGTTTTTCTGGAGTGGTACCAACCAACGCACCGACGAATGGGGTGGCAGCATGGCTAATCGTGGCCGTTTTGCAGTAGAAATAATTAAAGCCATACGGGCAGCTACTGGCCCTGATTTTCCTATTCTGTTGCGTTACTCACAATGGAAACAACAAGATTACAGTGCTCGCTTAGCACAGACCCCGCAACTTTTAGAAGAATTTTTGGCACCACTAAGTGACGCAGGTGTAGATGTTTTTCATTGTTCGACTAGGCGCTACTGGGAGCCTGAGTTTGATGAAAATGATTTAAACCTTGCTGGTTGGACTAAAAAACTCACAGGCAAACCAACAATGACTGTTGGCTCTGTTGGCTTAAACGGCGACTTCTTCGGTGCCTTTTCAGGTAAAAGTTCAACGACCCGTTCGATAGATGATTTAATTGAGCGTCTTGATAAAGGCGAGTTTGATTTGGTCGCAGTAGGACGTGCTTTACTTCAAGATCCACAATGGGCAAACAAAGTCCGTCAAGGGCACATGCACGAACTAGAGACTTATTCAGGTGACGCCTTAACGACCCTGTCCTAGTTTAAGGCTACTTATAAAAAAGCGCCCATTTATTAAGGGCGCTTTTCATTTAATTGAACTAATTTAACTCGTTAAATTCAATCTGTACCAATAATATTTTAACAGATCAGCCTTCCACTTTGCTCATATCACCAGCTTTAATAATTGAAAAATTTTCAAGTTTTAAATATTGATTCATCACACGTTTGACGTCATCAGCAGTCAAAGTGGCAAGTCTTTGCTCATAGGCCTTGTTCCACTGCATCGTTCTGTCTACCGTCAAATTACGACGCAAAGTACGAACTAACTCTCTGTCTTGTGCACGACTTACTTTTTTGCCTTGCAACAGTCCAGATTTAGCACTTTCAATTTCTTCGTCAGTAAAGCCGTCTTTTAACATACGACTTAGCTCTTCCTTAAAGCCGACTTCGACTTTAGCTAGGTTTTGTGGTGCGCAAATAGCATAAGCCCCTAAAGTGGACTTATTATCTTCTGAGTTCATAGTTATAAACGAACCTGCACCGTAACTTAACCCATCTTTTTGTCTTAATCTTGTGGCTAAACGACTATTCAAAAATCCACCACCAAATATATAATTACCCAGCTCTAGTGCCACTGCATCCTCACTATTTTCTCCAACAGGCAACATAATCGCTGCAACAAAGGTGGCATTTTCTTTATCCGGTGTATCAAAATTGGTAGGACTAGCCGCTACTTTTATAAAAGGATCTGCCACTCGGGCATAAGCACTTTTAGATTTCCAGCTAGCAAAAAGCGTTTCTAAATCAGTCTTAATTTGAGTCTGATCAAAATCTCCAACGACGCTGACATTCATGTCGTTGCCACCAAAAAATGATGTATGAAACACTTTTAAATCGCTTAATTTAAGATTACTAATACTGGTTAAGCTTTCCTCAAACGTTGGCTGATAGTTTGGATGACCTTTTTTATAAGGGTTTTGTTTACGACTGTATTCATTGAATGCTAGTCGCTGTGGATCTTGTAAATTTTGTTCAATATCCACTTTTAACGTTGATTTGTATTGCTCAAATTCAGTTGCATCAAATCCCGGATCACTCAGTACTTTGTGCATTAATACTAATGCTGCGGATAAATTGTCTTTGGTCGTAGTGATAGTCGCTACTAACCCATCCACACCACCGGAGACACTGACCTGCGCTTTTAATTTATCAAACTCGTCCTGTATGTCTTGACGTGATAACTCACTGGTTCCACGCATTAACATCGCACTGGTTGCATCACCAATACTGCCAAGATTATGTAAACTTTTTTCAGTACCCATGCTCATCATAATAGAAGCGACCACAGATTCACCCCGCGTCTTTTTAGACAATAACGATAACTTTGTACCATTAGTTAGTTGGGTAACAACAGTACGTAAGTCGATATTGTCAAATGAGGGTTCAAACACTTCACCTGCCGCAATTTTTGCACGACCTTGGTAGTCTTTGACCATATCATTCACACTAGCAACAGCTGGTATCTCTACACGAGCTGGTTTATCTGTTGGAATAAAGTGTCCAGCGGTTCGATTATTACGTTGCAAATAGGTATTCGCTACGCGTTGCACATCTGCAGTAGTAACTTGTTCAATTCTGTCACGATGTAAGAAATATAAACGCCAATCCCCCATACCTAGCCATTCGCTAAGATTTAATGCGATACGCTCTGATGAATTAAAAGATAACTCAATATTTTTCGACAATTGACGTTTTGAACGTTCCACTTCTTCATCTGTAATAGGCTGAGTGTTCAATTCTTCAAGCACCAAAACCATGGCATCAGATACGCGGCTTAAATCTACATTCTTATCGACTTCTGCAAAATAAATCGCTAAGCCTGGCTCTTGCCACTGAAAATTAAAGCCATAAACACGACTGGCTAATTTTCCTTCGACTAACGCTTTGTGCAAACGGCCACTTGGGGTGTCACCTAATATTTGACTCAATACGTCAATAGCGGCGTAATCTTCATGAGAGCCAGCTGGAATATGATAAGCCGCACCTGTCATTTGTATGTCACCGACACGTCTGATGGTGACACTTTTTTCGCCATCTTGCGCAGGTTCAGCCGTATATAAAGGCCTGATCACTCTTTCTGGCTTTGGGATGGGTGAAAAATATTGATCGACTAACCCAAGCATATTCGCTTCTTCAAACTTCCCCGCCACAATAAGAGTCGCATTGTCTGGCTGATAATACATTTTGTAAAAAGCTTTCAATCTATCGATTGGTACATTCTCTAGGTCAGAACGCGCGCCAATAGTCGACTTTCCATAGTTGTGCCACATATAAGCCGATGCAGCCATTTTCTGCAAAGTAATACGAAACGGGCTGTTTTCACCACGCTCAAACTCGTTTCGAACCACTGTCATTTCGCTATCAAGATCTTTTTTGGCAATAAAAGAATTGACCATTCGATCTGATTCCATACTCAGGGCCCAGTTAATATTTTTTTCGTTGGCAGAAAAAGTCTCAAAGTAATTTGTACGGTCAGTCCAAGTTGTACCGTTAGGGCGGGCACCGTGTGAACTCAATTCAGCCGGGATATCTTTATGTTTTGGGCTACCTTTGAATACCAAATGCTCCAAAAGGTGAGCCATACCAGTTTCACCATAATTTTCATGTTTCGAACCCACATGGTATGTGACGTTGACGGTTACTGTTTCTTTAGTTTGGTCTGGAAATAACAAAACGCGCAAGCCGTTAGTAAGATAATATTCACTTATTCCTTCAACTTCATTCACTTTTTCAAACTTGTGATTGGCAAAAACTGAAAGTGACGCAGTGAGAGTCACGCTAAGTAATGCGCCAATGATGAATGGTCTTTTTAACATTCGTTTTCCTTATAATTATTTTAACAACAACAATGTAGTGAATTAAATAGATCTTATCTATTACAATAAATGACTTTAAAAACCAAAACATATAGATGTAATTCTTTTTAGTTGTGTGTTCTTTCCAGTGG
>CAZMDX010000223.1:0-6126 GCA_964564805.1 uncultured Pseudoalteromonas sp.
AAGGAAGTGTTTCCTTTATCTCCTGCAAAGCTTGAAATTTATGCTTAGTAAACAGTTTATGATATAAATTAGAATAAACTGCTATACATGACAAAAATTCCACTTTATGTCAATTTGTTACTTTCCTGTTCAGGCCAGCTCGGCTTAAGCGGCAAGTACCCTGTCCCTTGCCGCCTGATATTCAGCGCGCAGGCGTTGTACCAGTTGCGCCACCGGCAGTGCATCCTTTACCGTGCCAATCCCCTGGCCGCAAGCCCAGATATCTTTCCAGGCCATCGAGTCGCTGCTGCCGCCGGAACCAAAACTCATATCGGCCGCGTCACCCGTCGCCAGATTGTCGGGGTCCAGCCCTGCCGCCTCGATTGAGGGCCGCAGGTAGTTCACGTGCACGCCGGTGAACAGACTGCTGTAAACGATATCCTCCGAGCTGTTGTCCACAATGGCCTGCTTGTAGGCCTGGGCGGCATTGGCTTCTTCGGTGGCGATAAAGGCCGAACCCATGTAGGTCTGGGCGGCACCCATGGCTTGAGCGGCTAGCCCTGCGTCACCGTTGCCGATGGAGCCCGACAGTAATAATGGACCGTCAAACCATTCGCGAATTTCCTGCACCAAGGCAAAGGGGGATGTGGTGCCAGCGTGGCCACCGGCACCCGCTGCGACCGCAATCAATCCGTCCGCACCTTTCTCCACCGCCTTTTTGGCAAATCGGTTGTTTATGATGTCTTGCAGTACAATAGCGCCAAAGAAATGGATGGCATCGTTGACAAAAGTTTTGGCACCCAGCGATGTGATAACGATGGGAACCTTGTACTTCACGCATAAATCCAGGTCATGTGGCAGGCGGTCGTTGGAGTCATGGACGATCTGGTTGACGGCAAAGAGGGCCACCGGTTGGTCGGGGTTGGCCTCGTTATAGACGGCGAGCTCGCGGGTGATGCGCTGCAACCATTTCTCCAGTTCTGCCGCAGGCCTGGCGTTGAGGGCGGGAAAGGATCCTACTACACCGGCCTTGCACTGGGCGATGACCAGGTCCGGATTGGAGATGATAAACAAAGAGGCTGCCACCAGAGGTAAAGACATGGAATTTTTCAGCGTATCAGGAAGTGCCATAAAGTAATCCTCGGGTAGGGGTTCAATGAAAAAGTCTTGTGCAAGGCTACCAATTACAAACTACCGGTTAGTTAGAGATTGCTTAACCAATCTCCTCTAAGAAACACAGCAATCTGTAACGTGAACGCTGCAAGCAAACGTTAATTACAGTTGAACATTAAAGTATTGCAAAAAACGCTCGTTGTATTCGCCGTCAATTAGATCATCACCCATCTGAATCCATTGTTCGCCAGTGATGTTAGCCCAACGACAGATACCCTCAGCATCAACACCGACCGGCCAGTGGAACTGATACTGGGGTAGACTGATGGCCGTCAAAATGGCGTCAGCATATTGCCGTGGCGACGCAGGCGCTTTAAAACCGGCGCTGTAAAACTTACCGTTACGTCTCATAATCTGCTGGTAGGGCTAGGCTTTATCGTACCGAGTCATGTCTGCAGAATTATCAAAAATTTTGGTCGCCACAACGCCAGACTCTATACAATAAACGCGCACGCCAAAACGATAAACTTCATGGGCAAGCGCTTCTGTTGCCGCTTCAACAGCCCATTTAGACGCCGAATAGGCAATTTGATTAAGCGTTGTCATAACGCCAACAATCGATAAGATGTTGACAATATACCGCTGCCTTGCTCGCGCATGGCGGGCAATACCTTCTATATACAGGCTATCGTCCCAAAATAGTTTGTTTCAAATACTTGTCGATGCTCTTCTTCCGGGGTTAGTTCTAAATGAGAAGCGGCGCCGATTCCTGCATTGTTTACAATTAAAGAAACCGGGCCCTTGGCGTCGATAACTTCAAAAGCAGCATCCAGCGAACTTGAACTGGTTACATCCATTTCTATCACTTCGACGGACAAAGATTCAGCACTCGTTGCATCAAGTAAGAGCCTGTGCCTTTTTTGTATTTCGCATACCGGCAAAAACAAAGTAGCCATTGCGCGCTAAAAGAAGGCTGGTTTCAAAGCCGATTCCGGTATTGGTTCCTGTAATATCTGCAATATTCATAGATAGATAAGACCTTGTTAATGGGAGGGTGGTAGTTGAAAAAATCTAGCCACTTCATTGATTAACTATCATAGGCCGCTTTAAGTCGTTGTTTAAACACTTTTCCGCTTTCTTCCCGAGGTAAATTGTCGTGTAAATCAAGTTGTCGGGGATATTTAAAACGTGATATTTTTCCATCGAGAAAAGCATGCACTTGCTCCAGGTTTAGCGAATGACCAACTTGACACGTCACTGAAGCGATGACTTTTTCACCGTACTCTTTGTCGGCTATGCCAAATACGGCGCAGTCCAATATCTGAGGCATTTCGATCATGGCGGCCTCAATTTCAGCTGGAAAGATATTCGCTCCTCCTGAAATAATCATGTCTTTTTTGCGGTCGTTGATATACAAATACCCTTGTGCATCAACATATCCAATGTCTCCAACCGTGGTATGACCTTGGTAGCGTTCGTCTGATTCGTTTTCAGCAGAATTCGTATAAGCAAAATCTCCAAACATGGGTAAGTAGACATAAATGGAACCAGACTCACCCGCAGCAAGTTCGTTTTTGTCATCGTCTAGAATTTTGATCGAGCCGCCAGGTAATATTTTGCCTACCGAGCCAGGTTTGTTGATTGCTTCTTCTGATGAAATTAATGTCATAAAACCTATTTCACTAGCGCCATATGACTCATAAAATATCGGCCCAAACCAATCTATCATGGCGTGTTTGACGTCAGCTGGCCAAGCAGAGCCTGATGAAATCCCAAACTTAAGAGAAGAGACGTTGTATTTTTCTTTCACCTCTTTTGGCAGCTTTAATAAACGTATCATCATAGTGGGGACGATATAGGTATGGGTAATTTTGTAACGCTCTATGTCGGCTAAAAACTTCTCAGCCTCAAATTTTGCTTCAATATAAATATCTACGTCTCTGGCGGCGATGCAGCAAAATGACAATACGTTGGGTGCGCTGTGATAAATAGGTGCTGACATGTAAAAACGGTCACCTTTTTCCAATTTCAGCAGTGTGCGAGCCAGTCCTTCATAAATAACATAGGGATCGGGCTGAGACTGATTTACCTGTCGTCGAATACCTTTAGGGCGTCCTGTACTGCCCGAGGTATACGAAAATATGCCTCTAAAAGGCTTTGTTGCTGTTGTGATTGGCTTAGCGTTGTCAAACAAGCGTTTCATGTCTTCACATCGGCTTTCTAACCCAGTTTTATCTTGTTTTTGAATATTGTAACTAGCAAGGATATTTTCAGGTGTAGGGTAGACTAATATACTTAGCTGGTCAGATAACTCATTCATCGCAGCGCTGGCAAGATCAGCATGGGCTATTAAAAGTGAGGCGCCTGAGTCTGTCAAAATATGTTGCAGCTCTGAGCCAGTTGCATGCCAATTGAGAGGTACGAAGCTAACCTCCAAATATCTACAGGCTTCAATTAACTCGAACTGCCTAACATCATTACGCAACAATATGGCAATGACGTCGCCGGCTTGTAGACCTTTAGAAAGAAGTACAGTAGCTAACTTTTTGACATTGTTTTCAAATTCTTGAAGACCAACTTTACTGTTATTAAAAAATATATTCATAGTTATAATATTCCAGAGAAAAAACACACCTATACTGCCGGTGCAAAGTATCGCAGATCAGGTTTACTCGCTTCTGCTGCGAGCACGATTTTTCTACCATACTGTAAAGATCTATTGTTAAGGTTGGTGGCCACGGCCTAGCCACCTTTCGATCCGATGTTGGATGTGACCTTTGGAAGCCTTCGTGTCTGCCTACGTTATCAACACTGATCTCTGGTGAGATAATTCTGTAAAACCATGTTTGCCGTGGTACGCGCCGATACCGCTGCCGTTAACACCACCGAAAGGTAGTGCGGGCACATTAAAATGCGCGGCGCAATCATTGACAGTCACACCGCCTGAGGATGTTTTACTTAATATCATTTCTATAAAGACATCATTCTTGGTGAATATGTACAAAGCCAATGGCTTGGACTGTTGCTGAATGCTTGAAACGGCCTCATCTACGTCATTATAGGTAAAGACATTGAGTATCGGTCCAAACGTTTCTTCTCCCATGATTTTGGCGTTAGCGGGTACGTCTGTCATGATTGTGGGGTGAATTGACCGTAATTCAGTGTCAGCTTCACCGCCGAAAATAATATTGGCTCCCCTTTCTGTGGCATCATCGATATAACTCTTCACGCGCTGAAAGTTACGCTCATCAATCATTTTTGCATTTGCGTCTGGGTTGAGCTTGCCATCTTTATAATACAATGACTGGAAAGTTTCTTGCACTCTGGTGAGGAATTCTGGTGCCATTTCTTCTGGCACCCAAATGTTTTCCGGGCACAGGCATACTTGACCGTTGTTGAGGTTGCGCACCACCGCAATTTTTTCTGCCGCATCTTGTAGGTCGGCTGTACGATCAATAATAACCGGATTTTTGCCACCTAATTCAAGTGTGACAGACGCCAGATGTCTGGCTGCCGCTGTCATGACAATTCTTCCAACCGATGGGCTGCCAGTAAAGAAGATATGGTCAATTGGCAGTTCTAGCATTTCGTTGGCCAAGTCGACGCCGCCTTCAAAAACAGCTACATCTTTTTCATCAAATACATCGCGAATAATCTCAGCTGCAACCTTGCTGATACTAGGAGCCAATTCGTTTGGTTTAACCATGGCGCAATTACCCGCCGCTATGATCGATACTAACGGTTGGAAAAGCAGTGCGAAAGGCACGTTCCAGGGGCCGAATAAGAGAACGATACCTCGCCCTTCAGTAATGATCCGTGCGCGACTATCAGCGTAGGGTGTTGGGTTGACCTCAACGGGTGCCATCCAATCGGCTAATTCTGCGGCTGTGTGTTCAATCTCACTATATATCATCAATATTTCAGTTTCCGATGTTTCCGCATCTCGGCGAAAGTCAACGTGAAGTGCTTGTATGACATCTTGTTCCCGCAACTGAATGGCTTGTTTTAAACGTTGCAGTTTGTCGATTCTGTGTGCGCCACTTGATGCTTTATTCACCCATTTTTGTTGAGATTGTATTTCGAATACAGATTGAATATTACTTGATAATTTAGTCACATTTAATTCCTTCTACAGATTGAATATTGCTTGATAATTTAATCATATTTAATTCCTGTGCGCTCGACTTGGACGTCAATTCCATCACCTTGTCTTCAATGGGACACTTAATCATATATTGCCGGATCGCCGTGGCAGACTCCGGAGCTCAAGCCGTCAGCGCTCAATTTAAAAACCAGCAGGCGGCTGTATATTTTGCGATGAGCCCACACATTGGCCAGCACATCGGTGTTAATGCCCCACAACTCGCCCCCAGCTTACTAGAATCAAAACATATTGCTCGGTGTCTATCGCATGGGCGCGGTAATGGTTCCGGAATTATCCAGCGGACGATTAAATTAACATTGTGATAACATATTGACGTTAAATATATTTATCGTCAATATGTCAATTTTGTTAATGTAATGAATGCACAGCCACAAGGTTCGACTGTTAATGTCCCACAATGCACGCCCAGCTTAATAGATCACAACATACTGCTCGGTGCCTATCGTATGGTCTCGGCAATGATCCCAGAATTATCCAGCGGACGAAACGATTAACACTTTGATAACATTTTGACATTAAATTCATTTAGTGTCAATGTGTCGGTCGCGTTAATATAATGTGCGCGCAGCAACAGGGTTCGATGTTCTCCAAATAACCCCGTGATTATGATAAAAAATTACTAAATTTGAGGATTCTACATGTCCGTAATATTCAAACAGGCCCCCCTGGTTGCCGCAATTGCCCTGGCGATGGCTACATCATCTACTCATACTGAGGCACAAACGCTTGAAAAAATTGTTGTTACCGCACAAAAAAGGACTGAAAGCCTACAGGAAGTACCCATCTCGGTAACAGCCATACATGGCGACAAGCTGGAGTCTGCCGGCATCGCCAATATGTCTTCCCTGGCAGATTATGTCCCTAATCTT
>CAZMDX010000224.1:0-5208 GCA_964564805.1 uncultured Pseudoalteromonas sp.
GGGCCCAATACGGTAGGCGGCGCAATCAATATGTTATCTCGCTCAGTGAACACAAAAGACAGCGGTGAAGTTGACTTGGCATTGGGTCAACAAAGTTATGGCAAAGCTCATGCGCATTATTCAAAAAACATGGGTAATTTAGGCTTGATGCTTGAAGGTGTGCACCTAAGAGCTGATGGCTTCAAATCCTTAACCAACGGTGATGATACCGGTTTTGTAAAAAGTGAGATATTGGCAAAGGCCCATTATGAATTTACTGATGATCCCTACAAGCAGCAAATTCAAGTCAAAGTAGGTTACTCCGAAGAGGTATCACAAGAAACTTATTTAGGGCTCACTGATGCTGACTTTTCTAATGACCCCTACCAGCGTTATGCAGCCACTCAAAACGACAAATTTGATTGGGAGCATCTGCAAATGCAGGCTTCTCACTATATCGAGCTCAATCCAAATATAACGTTACTAACGCAAGTGTATCGCCGAGACTTTAACCGCGACTGGGATAGATTAGACAGTTTTGTTTCAAGCCGCAGTCTCGACCGTATTTTAGCGGCACCAGAAACCGGCTTAAATGAGCGATTTTTAAGAATATTAAAAGGTGAGACTGATTCGATAACATCTGATGAGACGCTCATATTTACCCTCAACGACCGCACCTTTTACTCTCAGGGTATCCAGTCCAAACTGTCATGGGACAGTAAAATGGGAGAGGCTGATATGACAGTCGATGCTGGCTTGCGTATTCATCAAGACCAAGTTGAAAGATTACACAGAGCACGTTACTTCGACATGTTCAGCACACAGCTGGTTAATACAGGGCAGTCAGATAAAATAACCATCAGTAACAAAGACACTAGCACCGCTGTCGCTGCCTTTGTTAATACAAAAATACAATTCGGCGATTTACATACCTCATTTGGATTACGTGTAGAAAATATAGATGGCGAATCAAACGATTATTTAGCAAAGACAGTGCAAAATAATAGCGATACAGTGGTATTACCGGGTGTTGGATTGTTTTATCAGATTAGTTCTGAGCTAGGTTTCTTGTTTGGTATCAACAAAGGATTTGTGCCCAATAGCCCTGGCGAATCAAGCACCATAGAGCCAGAGGAAAGCTGGAATTATGAGCTAGGGCTAAGAGCAAATGTGGCAGACTGGCAAGTCGAAGCCATAGGTTTTTTCAACGATTATAGTAATTTAAAAGGCAGTTGCACCTTCTCTAGTGGATGCACAACTGAGCTTGACGTAGAATTTAATGGTGGTGAGGTGAATATATACGGTGCAGAGTTTAGTATTAATGGACAGTTCAAGTTCTTCGATGGACTTAAATTACCCGTTAAAATTGCCTACACCCACACTCAATCAGCATTCCAAAGGTCATTTGAGTCATCGTTCTCCCAATGGGGTAACGTTACCATAGGTGACGAATTACCTTATTTGCCAGAAAATCAGTTTAATTTACAAATAGGTCTAGTGGGTGAAAACTGGCAACTAGACCTGGCCTACAAATATATCACCGAAATGTCAGAGGCCGCTGGCACAGGCGTCGAGTTAGCAGGAGTTGTAAGCTCAGATATCAGTCAAATTGATTTAGCAGCTTGGTACCAAATAAATACAGCGTTAAAAATATACGCCAAATTAGATAATCTAACCGATGAGGCAAACATTGTCTCTCGCAGACCTTTTGGTGCAAGACCCGGTAAACCTAGACAGTTCATTCTAGGAGCAAAATACGCATTTTAAGAAAATAATATTCGATGACGATGAACCGTAGACAATTTATGTTAGGTGCAAGCCAAGCCGCATTAGCCGCTTGGTTTTTGCCCGCCTGCACGGCGCAGAAATCTGAACAATGGTTAGTCAGCACGTGTAATAATAAGCAAGGCCAAAACATGGTGGCAGCAATCAACAATCAAGGTGAGATTGTTACTACCGTCAAGCTACCTGCCCGATGCCATGACTCCCTTGCTTTACCACAAAAACCTGGGCATGCAATAGTGTTTTGTCGTCGTCCTGACCGCTTTGCTATGGAAGTCGACTTTATCAACGGCGTGATAGTCAACAATATTCAAAGCCAAGCTGATTGCCATTTTTATGGACACGGTGCATTTTCAAAAGATAATCAGTATCTCTACACTACTGAAAATTTATACGACAAAAAACGTGGTTTGATTGTGGTCAGAGATGCACAAACCTTTCAAGTATTAGACAGGTTCGATTCAGGTGGCATTGGCCCGCACGAGTTAATGTTAATGCCTGATGGCAACACATTAGTGATAGCCAACGGCGGTATTGAAACTCACCCCAACCATCCACGAAAAAAGCTAAATATTGAAACCATGCAACCTAACTTAGCCTACTTAGACATATCAACAGGCAAGGTATTATCAAGTTATGCTCCACCGGACAACCAACTAAGTATCAGACATCTAGCCGTTAGCCCTAATGGTGCCGTTTATGCCGGTGCTCAGTACCAAGGGAAAAAATCAACTATTCAGCCATTAGTTTTTGCCCATCACGGTGAAGATAGTTTGCAACCCTTCCGTGCCTCACAGACCCAGTGGTTCAAGATGCAACAATACACCGCTAGTCTTCTAATCAGCAATGACTTACTTTGTGTTAGCTGCCCTAGAGGCTCTCGTCTTAGTTTTTGGGACACCACAACCTTAAGCTATGTGGATCAACAGATATTCAGTGATGTGTCAGGTCTTGCCAACTCAAACGGTAAAATTTTAGCATCTAGCGGTAAAGGGTTGCTTAAAAAACTTGATCGCACGCAGCCCATATCGGGGCCAACCAGTATTAATAGGTTATCACTAAGATTTGATAATCATATGACTATGATTGATGCGGGTTAAAAGTTTTGGTGTTGATATGCTATGATCATTTATAGGTACCCAACTCGAATCATACAACTCAATTTGGCTGGCAACAGTGTGACAATTTTAGATACGAAGATTTGTTTTAATTATGCTAATTGTTGCTACCAAATAACTTGATGCACGTGTCGTTAATCTAAGCTTTTTTTAAAAAAGTAAACCGCGTAAACACAGTAGGAATAAAGATCATGTAATGAACGTGATAAACTCGGAACTGTTTACCGTTAACTATATAATCCTGCCCTCTACTCTAACTCCGAATAGGTCATTGAAGTTAACTTGATAATGCATCGACTAACTTAACTGAGTCAAATTACACCGAAGTTGAGGATCAGCTACCTTGAGATTTCAAATGAGATCTTAAGTGAGCTCTTAAGTGTGATCTTAAATGAAATCTTAATCAAAGACGTGTATTACGCTAATGCACTTTCAACAGAATCTATTAGCTCTGACGGACTAAATGGCTTAGTTAAGTAATTATCTGCACCCGCTCGAATTCCATCTTTAAAATCTGTCATTTGTTTTTTAGCCGTCAAAAGCATTACATACGGAATTTTTTCACTACCGTCTTGCTTTAGATTAATGCACACCTGAAAACCGTCAATTTCACCCGGCATCATTACATCTAAAATGACTAGGTCTGGTTTGATCAATTTTGCTAATTCTAGTGCTCGTTGTCCATTTTTTGCTTCATGTAACTCATAATCATCACATTCAAGTGTCATGCGTACTAATTTTCGTAATTCAGGTTGGTCGTCAACAATCAATATTATTTTCTGATCCATAATTATTTCTCTTTAGATTAATTTAAAAAAATAGGTAATCAATCAGTTACTATCAATGCTTTCCTTTATCGCTCAAAAATTCAATATCTCTTCCACTTTGAATTAGATAGTAAGTGCATGACTCAAATGGATAAAAACGAACAGTTGCATATAGCTCCCTCATTTTTTTCCAACAGACAAATACCAATACACACTTATAAACAGACTTTATAAAGATAAAGATGCCAGATTTACACATTAAAGAAAATAGGTAAATGACAGTAAGTCTGTGGCGATCTGATTGGTATCAACCAATCAGATACACCCAGACAATTATAGCGCAATACAAACCGACTGGGTTATCGTTTTGAATCAGCTCGAATTTTGAGTTTTAAATAACAAATAAATGAAAAGCGCACACATAAAGTGAGAACACTGACACGAAGGCCATTACACCTATATGTGGGAATACAAAAACAACATTAAGCGAGACGTTAGTTTTACTAATACCTTACCTTAAATTTTATCGATGCTGATGGATCCCGGTTGAAAGGTGACAAGGGTCAATCAATCATGAAACGCCATCAATACCATTGCTGCTAACCAATCACAAAGACGGTCAATGTGCTGCTTTATGTTTGTTTGTAATTTTCAAAAGCACTAAGCCAACGATATTGTCTTGAGTAACAAAACCCAACTCCTGACTACTTGTACTTTGAGGATTGTCACCAACTAACAAATAACTTTGATTAGCGTTGACCCGTTTGATGCGTTTGATAATTTTTTGGTACTTTGGGTGGTTAACAACTACCACCTGACGTTTTCTGAATCTAAAAAGGGGCCAAGTTAAGCACAGTACATAGTCACCTTCATACAAAGTGGGTGTCATGCTGACACCCACTACTTTATAAAATCTCAACATTATAAAATCGCAATATCACAGAACCGAAACATCATAAAATTGCAACATTGGTAGCCATCTACTATTCACTCAACCTTGGATACACTACCTTCATACTTGGTGGGTAAGGACATGTCGCAGTATAGGTCGTCAAACTCTTACTGCGCCAAAAACTATCTGCAAATTCATTCACTAAGCTCAGTAAATGTTCTGGCTTGTCACGCGCAATATGTTGTTTACATGCCGATGCAGTTAACATAATTTCATGTACTAGTGAATGTGTGTTGGGAAACTGCTTAAATTGTGGGGCCTTAAAATAGTCTCCCCAAATCACCCGTATCTCTTGCTTGACACTACTAGCATGAATTTCTTTTTCTCGCGTCAAGCGACTTAACTGCGAATAATCCGCGGCCGTAAGATGCGGTTTATCACTAATTTCTTGTATCAAGTCTATAAGACGCAGCACACTTAAGCATGCTACCTGCGCTATAATAGGATCATAAATTTTACAGGGAATATCACAATGGGCTGCTGCCGGAGATATTGTAAATTTATTATCGAATGCGTTTAGTAATCGAGCAATCATAGGTGTTCCTTATCAGTGTTGTTACGTTTTTTAAGCATTACTTTTGCTAGCAAAAATACGCCGGTACTAATCAGT
>CAZMDX010000225.1:0-3432 GCA_964564805.1 uncultured Pseudoalteromonas sp.
GTAACATAGCCTCTCACCATTTTTTTACCTAGAGATTTTTGTTTTTCACGAAAACGTTTCTGCTTTTCTGCGTTTGCTGATTTTTTTGGATTCTTCATTTGCTCATATTTTGGTTTAAAAACATTCAGTTTGTCCAGTGTACTGCAAAAAACTGACTTTTTTTAGCAAAATTAACTGTTCAGAGTTGTTTAGCTTACAACTGTTCGCTAAATTACCCTTCTCAGATTATTAAGGCAATATATAGAATGACAGAACAACAAAATAGTTTCACGAGAGAAGAACTTTTATCCTGCAGCACAGGTGAGTTATTCGGCCCAGGAAATAGCCAACTTCCCGCGCCCAACATGTTAATGATGGATCGCATTGTCGAGATTCATGAAACAGGTGGTTCCCATGATAAGGGTTATATAATCGCAGAGCTTGATATTACACCCGACCTTTGGTTCTTCGCATGTCATTTTCCTGGCGATCCTGTTATGCCTGGTTGCCTTGGCCTGGATGCTATGTGGCAATTAGTTGGGTTTTTCTTAGGTTGGTCTGGCGGACCGGGTAAAGGTAGAGCACTAGGCGTAGGTGAAGTTAAGTTTAAGGGGCAGGTATTACCTACAGCTAAAAAAGTCACTTATCGGATTGATTTAAAACGCGTGATCAAGCGTAAATTGTTCATGGGTTTAGGCGACGGCACCGTTGAAGTTGACGGTAGAGTGATTTATGAAGCTAAAGATTTGAAAGTTGGTCTGTTCCAAGACACCAGTAACTTTTAGTTATATATAAAATATTAAAGCCCCAATGTGGGGCTTATTTATTATCGACTGACTAGTCCAATACTTCTGTCACCGATGGCTTCTCGCCATCCGCCTAACCATTCATATCGTGCTCCTGATGTCTGAAATGGACACTTTTCTTTTGAACGACCCGTAATGCCTGCTTGGTAACCTTTAGAATGCGCCCTTGAAAGTTTATCTCTTTTTTGTCTCTTCATTGAGTTTCCTCTTTCGAATGATTAATTACCTGTGGTCTTGATAGCCACGTAATAGAGATAGAGGTTGTAGGGGATTGGTTCAATAATAAATGACACTTAAAGTATTTGACATTAATTAACCTATTGAATGTGATTGTTTTTTGTACACAAATTAATTTTTTATATAAGCCAACTGTTTTAAAGTTATTTGTTATAAAGGTCTAATGACTATAATTAACAGCTCAAAAATAAAACCCGCCTGAAGGCGGGTTAGAAAAGTAACTCTAGGATTTGTTTAGACGTGTTTCTTAAAACGTCTCCAAACCAAAATAAGTAATCCAAAACTTAACATCCAGGTCACACTCGCACCTTGTCTCTCTCTGTTTATTTCATCAATAATCGAGTCACACTTATCTATTTCACCACCGGGTATCAGCTCTAATTTGACTGCAGTCACCAGTTCAACCGGAATTTCATCACCTGCTGAGTCAAGTAAAATTTCACCCCTTGAATCTCTAGCAGGACCAGAATACAAGGCAGTCGCCGCTATCTCATTTTTATCATTAATACTATTAGCTTGAACTATTGTGTAAGGTGAATCACAACTAATTAACTCTCGAATACCGTGAAACTGTTCAGCGGCAATATCATATAAAAAGCCTTCATTTCGACGTCCCGCTAAAGAAGCATCTACCTCACCATATCCAACAACCATGCCATTGTTATTGATATCTAAAGCAATACTCGAAGACCCTAAGAAAAAGTCGTTTGGAAAAGTTGTTTCACCTAACACCATATCGTAAACAAAAAACTTTCTTCTATTTGTTCCATTAACAGATTTAACCTGATGACCCACAACTAAATTATCGTTATTAATATCTGCAGCTGAACTAATAGTGCTTGATGAGCGAGCAACATTACTGTCTGGTTCTGGAGTAATGTTGATGATTTCATCTTGGTTAAATACTACCGCAAAGTTTTTGATTACTGTGACGTCATTTTCAGTATATTGCCCGTTTGAAACACCCACAGCAATTCCGTTATCATTTATTGCTAATGCTTGACTGCTATAATTCGAAGTATCATCTGCATCTGGCTCAAAGAGTATGCCTAACTCTTTGGTATCGAGTAGGTTACCTTGCTCGTCTAATTGCCAAATTAACCCTCTTAACTGTGCAAAACTGGAGGCAGAACCAGTAAATGAACTTATGATCCCATTGATACAGGATTCTAATGGAACATCCCCTCTTAATTCTTCGTCTTCGCAATTTGCTAAAGTTGTTTCTAATGTATCAGATATGATCAGTGTGGAGCCATATCCTATTACTTGATTACTTTCATTAATGGCGTAGGCTTCACTAATTCCACCCGCTGATGTCACTGGTGCAGGCAAGCCAACGACACTACCACCAAAATTAACAAATGCTCGCGTACCAAATTCATGTAGTACAAAAATGGCATTTTCACCACTTTCAAGCGTGTAATCGAGATTGCTGTAGAAGCCTTCACCGGTGCCTACCGAAAGGCCTGAGTTATTAATATCTCTAACAACCGTAGTTGAATTAAAGGTAAATTCATTATTTTGGTCAGAAAATTGATCAAAACCTGAGATATAAGTACTTTCATTTTCAGACGCCAAAAAACCTACCGAATTGGCTATTTGTTGAGAGCTCTGAGTACCATCAGCAGCCCTTATTAAGGCTAATATTATCTCATAATCCGTACTATTAAAGTCACCAGTTCTAGCTGATTCAATGTCAGTTAACACATTCATTAACGCTTCTGAATCAAAATCAAGTAAGTCTAGATCAATCGGAATATTAAAAGCACCGGTCACATTGACAATGATATTGCCGTCTTCGCCAATTACACTGGGGAAAGTACTTTGTCCTTTATCAGTAACAGGTAATTCAACTACTCTGTACCTCGCTGCTTGGCTAACAGGAGCCACAATAAGGGCTAAGGATAAAGTGGCGGCAAGCCTTGTTTTAGTCATGTATAATTAATCCTACTTACTGCTAATATGTTAAATGGTAACGTCGGTTCGTTATCTACTATTTGGTCATACCTTCAATCTCATCCCACCTTTCATACGTTTGTTTTAGCATTTGTTCTGCATCAGCTAAATCTGCCAGTATTGGATCTGATTTTGACGTCTCTTGCGCAAAAAAGTTAGGATGATTCACTAATTTTTGAAAATCTTCAACCATAGTTTCAAAACTTTCAATCTTCAAAGGTAATGATTCTAATTGAAGTTGTAACTTATATGATAACTTTTTACCCTTTGCTTCTGGCAGACTGCCTTTAGGACTCTGGTTTTTTGATTTAGTTTCAGTCTGTGATGATTTTTGTGTCAACTGCTGTGAATACCAATCGCTGATGTCGGTGCAACCACCAACAAACTCTCTTACTGCCCCATTGCCTTCGAAGAAGTAGCTAGACGTCACAACGTTATCAACAAACTCCCTATC
>CAZMDX010000226.1:0-2466 GCA_964564805.1 uncultured Pseudoalteromonas sp.
CAGTTGAGTTAGTTGCTGACTCTACCATCGAAGCGTTGTGGTTTGATTTACCCATAAAATAATAAATATAAAGGGGTTAAGTACAATGGAAATATCAGCCATTTTACTCATTACTTTGGTTGTATTACTGGTTGGTATTTCAAAGTCAGCTTTTGCTGGGGCACTTGGTGTTTTCGCCGTGCCATTATTAATGCTGAAGTTTACGGCTATTGAAGCCATAACGCTTATGTTACCGTTGTTAATTATTGCCGATGCAATGAGTGTTAAGAGCTTCTGGAAAAAGTGGGATACCCCCTTATTATTCTCACTGATACCCGGTGCAATACTGGGTATTGTGATTGCAAACTTAACCATGGACCATATTAATCCTGAATATCTGCGCTATATCATTGCGTCAATTTGCATAGTGTTCGCCATGAAGAATATTTGCCTTAAACAACTGCATCTATCCTTTATTAATAATCGTATCGGTGCTTATTTTATGTCTGCTAGTTCAGGAGTTAGCAGCACGTTAGTACACGCCGGTGGTCCTCCCTTAATTATTTACTTTACTGCTATAGGCTTAACGCAAACCAAGTTTGTTGCTACCGCTGCTGCTTTTTTTGCCATTATGAACATAATAAAATTAATTGGCGTCCTATCACTAGGGCTATTAACAATTGATACGGTTTTAATAGCCCTCGCTTTTACCCCGATTGCATTCATTGGTAATTGGCTAGGAGTCAAATTGAATAATAGATTAGATAAAAAGCTATTCTTAAAGCTGATGAATTACTTATTACTACTATTAGGTTTATGGCTTGTTTTTAGTTAAGTTAAGCTATGTCGTGACAATATAAATATTAGAACGAGTAAGGTGTTCTCTTTCATGCATTGATTTGGAATAATTAAGAAATGAATTGGACTTTAATCTTAGCGGCTCTAATTCCTTGCTGTTATTGCGTTAAGGTTTTGACCTGCGACTAATTGAGATACTCTTCTTCACATAGCCAATCTGAGCCTAAGCGAAAACTTCGCTGTGGAGTGATGTATTTCACCTCACAACTGGATATATAGTTAAGTTTTCCCTGTTGCTGAATAGTGTAATAAGAGACTTCGTAAGAGACTTCGTAAGAGACTTAATAGAATCAGCTTACGAGATCTCTATAATAATATACTCGTTGAATCGCTTATTGATTAACGGGTGACCAATCAGGTATTGCTTTTGGTTGTTCAATTGCAAAAGTTGGGTAAGCTATTTTATCTGCAAATTTAACTTCTCCACCTACCACGGTAATCAATGACTTTGTTTTGAGTAATTCGGCTTCATTTACTGTCAAAATATCTCTATCGAGTATTGCAAAATCTGCATACATACCGAGTTTAATTTGACCTTTAACCGATTCTTCACCTGTTAAATAAGCGCTTCCAGCGGTAAATAGCTCTAAAGCTTTAAGTCGATTTAATCTGTTTTCCTTTTCATATAGTTTAGTCCCTCCAACTGTTTTTCCTGAAACGGCCCAATAATAAGTAGGCCAAGGATTAAAGCTCGATACTCTAGTACCATCCGTACCTAATGAGACTGGAATACCCATTTCAATCATACGCTTTATAGGAGGTGTACGTTTTGTTTGAACTTTTCCATATTGCGCCATAAAATCTTCTCCAGCAAAAGCCATTCTGCCTTGGACAGCAATCATTCCATCTAATGCTTTTACACGAGATAAATTTCTATCTGAAATAGTTTCTGCGTGATCCAAAATCCAACGTACTTTATTAAGTGGTTGTGTTTTATTGATCTTTTCAAACACGTTAAGCATACGCTCAATAGACTCGTTGTATGTTGCATGTAATCTAAAAGGCCAATTGTTAAGCAAATGTAGCCTCACAACCGTTTCGAGTTCTTTTTCTGCATCATCATGTAAATCAGGTCGTTGCGCTGTAAAATTTTCATAGTCAGATGCCTTCCAAGCAAGTAATTCACCACCACCTTCAATAACATAGCCATTGTCTAAGTGGAGATGCATGTTTTGGTTCCCTGAATAATTATCCATCCACTGCATAAAGTCATTGAGTTCTTCTCCTGGTGTCTGAGGAAAAAGGAAGTTTGATATTCTCATGGGCAACTTTCCTACCGTTGCTAACGCTGTAGATGCATGATAGTTGATAGGGAATTCATGCCCTCCGCCTCCAGCGTCAGCCGCACTTGTCATACCGAAGCTGAGCAGTTTATGATAATAATTAGCACTGGAGTTAACTTGCTCTTCTTGTGACATATGTGGCAGAGCACCGATAGTTTTGTATAGGATCATGGGGTTCGGTGCGGCAACAAGTCGACCTGTTGGCTTACCACTTTTATCTCTCTCATAAAAACTACCTTTTGGGGCTTGTGAGTTTTTATTAATGTTTAATACTTGCATTGCCTTTTTGTTTAAAACCCCACCAGAGTACAAGTGGAGTACAAAAACAGGAGTATTTGGAGCCGCT
>CAZMDX010000227.1:0-4918 GCA_964564805.1 uncultured Pseudoalteromonas sp.
CTTTGTTTTGCATCAAACTTGGTGATGGCTCGAGAAGATAAAGCACTGAATTTAGACGATTTGCTGAAACAGCTAGAACAAGGCCAGTTCGAGCAAAACAAACAAAATGTACAACGTGAAAAAGAGTTTGCTGCAAAACGTTCTGAGCAAGACCAAATGTTAGGTCAAGCCAAACAAACTCGTGATGCGGCTTTAGCTACTTCTGAAAGAATGGAAACCCAGTTTGAAGAAAATGAGTTTAAATTAGCCGACTTAAATGAAGCTATGAACAAACGATTAGGTTCACTAAAAGAATTGTTTGGGGTATTGCAGCAAGTATCAGGTGATACCAAAAGTAAATTTCAAAACTCGATTATTTCTGCACAAATCCCAGGCCGTGCTGAGTTCTTAGATAACTTAGCCCAATCAATGGGAGCATCTTCAAAACTAGCTTCGATCGAAGAAATTGAGCGTGTTTGGTTTGAAATGCAACGTGAAATGACGGAGTCAGGCAAGGTAACCACATTTACTACGGATGTTATAGAAGCCGGCGGTAAAAAAGTCAGTAAGGAAGTGTTACGGGTTGGGCCCTTTGCTTTAGCTGCAGATGGTAAATACTTGGATTACAACGGTACTACTGGTTCGATTGCTGAGCTAGTTCGTCAGCCAGCGGGTCGCTATGGTGACAGTGCTGCGCAGTTACAACAATCATCGGGTGCTTTGATTGAGTTTGGCTTAGACCCAACGGGTGGTTCAATTCTTAAACTGTTAGTGCAAGCTCCAAGCCTCAAAGAGCGTGTAGAGCAAGGTGGAACGGTAGGTTACATTATCTTAGCAGTAGGCTTGGTTGGCTTGTTGATTGCAGTATGGCGCTTCATAGCCTTATTTATTGAAGGCGCTAAAGTCAATCGACAGCTTAACTCTGCAACGTTCAAAGACAATAACTGTCTTGGCCGTGTGATGAAAGCCAAAGATGATTACCCAGAAGCGGATATTGAAGCATTAGAGCTGCATCTTACAGAAGCTATTTTGGGTGAAGTACCTAAGTTAGGTCGATCTTTGAGTATTATCAAAGTGATATCAGTTGTTGCACCTTTGATGGGCTTACTTGGTACCGTTTCGGGCATGATAAACACTTTTCAAGCAATTACCTTGTTTGGTACAGGTGACCCTAAACTGATGGCTGGTGGCATTTCAACAGCATTGGTGACAACAGTACTAGGATTGGTTGTGGCTATCCCAATGACACTTCTATATGCCATATTAAATACACGCAGTAAAAGCATTGTTTACATATTGCAAGAGCAAGCAGCTGGCGTGATTGCTGAGCGTGCTGAAGCACATAGCGCTGTTTCAACTAGTGCTGCGGCCAAAAGCGCTGCGGCCAACAAAAACGAAAAAGCTTAATTTATCATGATTGAAATTCTCGAAACCATTCGCGATTTTACCGAAACTGGTGGGCAAGTCCTGCTAATTATTGGCGGATTGATTTTTGTTATGTGGTTGATGATTTTAGAACGCGCCATGTATGTGTTTGTTACACACAAACAATATAAATCAGCGGTAATTACTAAGTGGAGATCGAGACAAGAACGTTCATCTTGGAACGCTGAGCAAATTCGACAGGCGATGATTTCTCGTGTGTCCCTAAAACTAAGCACAGGTGTTCCTATCATTCAATCACTGGTGGCTTTATGTCCATTGTTGGGCTTGATGGGAACGGTTACTGGCATGATTGAAGTATTTGACGTGATGGCGATTTCGGGTTCCGGTAATGCACGTTCTATGGCATCGGGAGTGTCCAAGGCGACTATCCCTACTATGGCTGGAATGGTTGGCGCTTTGTCAGGAGTTTTTGCCTCAACATGGTTGGCAAGAACAGCAAAAAAAGAAAGGGCGAGTCTAGAAGATACGCTTCGTATGGAACGAAAAGTTTAACCTGTTCTAATGTGTTCAGACTGTTTGACCGTTCCATGTGGTATTAAATGATAAGTAAATAGAGACTGATATGAAACAGCATTTCCAAAATTTGATGGACGAAGAAGAAGCCACAATCGATATGACACCTATGCTTGATGTCGTATTCATTATGTTGATTTTCTTTATTGTTACAGCCTCTTTTGTCAAAGAAGCAGGTATCGATGTCAACCGTCCTGAAGCCGCAACAGCTGTTAAGAAAGACCGAGCTAATATTTTGGTGGCTATCAGTGATAAAGGTGAAATATGGATCAATAAACGTAAGGTCGATGTGCGCGCAGTACAAGCCAATATCGAACGTTTATATGCTGAAAATCCACAAGGTACTGTGGTTATTCAGGCGGACAGAAAATCAACGACTGATATATTGATTAAAGTGATGGATGCATCACGGGCAGCGGGCATCCAAGATGTGTCTATCGCCGCACAGGAGCCTTAAATCGCCATGCCACAACCTAAGACTATGCCACAGACAATATCAAGAATAATTGTAGCGACGTTATTTGCGGCAGTGATTACTTTAGGTTTGTTTTTTTTGATGCAGTCTTTAATTCAAAGTGGTGGCAGCGCATTAACCGATGCGCCTAAAGGGAGCGTATTGGACTTTGTTCGTGTGAAGAAAGAAGAATCGATCCAAAAGAAAGACAGAAAACCTAAAAAGCCCCCTAAACCTAAAGAGCCACCTCCGGATATGGCTCCACCACAAATGGATGCACCTAGTCCTGAAAGTGCAACCAGCGGGTTGGATTTTGGCGCAGGTATGGCAGCTGATGTATCCCTTGACGGAGGCTTAGCTTTGGCGTCAGGAGATGGTGAGTTTTTACCCATAGTACGGGTTGCTGCAGTTTACCCAAGAAGGGCATTGCAGCGTGGCATTGAAGGTTTTGTGGATATTGAATTTACAGTTTCAAAATTAGGTTCAGTAACTAATCCTAAGGTACTGCGAGCATCACCAGAAGGCATTTTTGAGCAAGCGGCGCTAGATGCCACTTTAAAATATA
Organism: uncultured Pseudoalteromonas sp.; assembly: GCA_964564805.1. Lineage (GTDB taxonomy): Bacteria > Pseudomonadota > Gammaproteobacteria > Enterobacterales > Alteromonadaceae > Paraglaciecola. Next base: position 2,958 of record CAZMDX010000227.1, read on the forward strand.
AATACAAACCGCGCGTCGTAAATGGCGAACCCATGGATGTATCTGGGGTTGAAGTGCGGGTTACATTTGAACTTGGGAGCTAGAGATGACGATGAATAAATTACTAATGAAATTGGCACCTGTCTTGTTGACTGGGGCTGTATTATATAGTGTGCAAGTTACCGCTGTAAATGCACAACAATCACCCTTAGCAGCAGAACAAACAGTACAAACAGTACAAACATTACAGGTTGAACGCAAAACTAAACGTGTTCCTACTTTGCGGTCTAAAGTGTTCGACCAATTGTCTCGGGCACAGAGTTTAGCTGATGCCGGCAATCAAGTTGAGGCGTTTGAGGTGCTGGACCAAGTTAAGTCGAAAGACAACTCAATGAACAGTTATGAGCAAGCCATGATGTATAATTTTTATGGTTTCATTCATTATGAAGCAGAAAACTACGATCAAGCTATCGTCGCATTTGAAAACGTCGTGCTTCAGCAGCCTATTCCAGAATCCTTTGAACAAGCTACTTTGTTCAGTCTGGCTCAATTACATATGATGCGTGGCAATTTTGATAAAACTATTCTTAAAATAGAACAATGGGAAACTATTCAAAACAGCCTTTATCCAAATACAGATATGCCCGCTAAAAATTTGGTTTTGAAAGCTCAAGCCATGTACCAAAAACAAGATTATGTAGCTTCATCTGGTTACATCAATGCAGCGGTGCAACAAGTCGAAACTAACGATCTAGGTTTCCAAGTGGACGAGCAGTGGTATGTATTACAAAGAGCGGTCTATTTCGAACTTAAACAACCTGAAAATGTTAAAAATGTACTGCTCAAGTTAGTTAAAAATTTCGAAGCCCCTAAATATTGGTTACAACTCGCTGGAATGTATGCTGAGCTTGGGCAAGAAGAAAAACAATTAGCAGTTATGGAAATTGCGGCGCAAAAAAGTTTTGTGGCTACCGGCTCAGATATGTTTAATTTGGCACAACTTTATTATTATCATCAAATGCCTTACAAAGCCGCTGCGCTCATGCAAAAAGCCATGCACGAAGGTAAGTTACAAGAGGACGAGCGTAATCTAACGTTTTTAGCTCAGTCTTGGAATTTGGCTAAAGAAACGCAAAAAGCCATACCTGCGATGTTAGCAGCCGCAAAATTATCTGAAACGGGTGAGTTGTATGCTCAGTTGGGTCAAATGTACTTAAACATGGATAAGTGGCAACAAGCGATTGCCGCTTCACAGCAAGCCATAGAAAAAGGTGGATTACGTAATGGAGGCATGTCTCATCTTGTAATTGGTATGGCTCAATTTAATGTGGGTGAATATAACGAAGCTTTAAATCAGCTAGCCAAAGCACAAAAATATGATGGGAGCCGTGGCATGGCAAAACAATGGTCTAAGTTTGTTGAGGGTGAAAGAAAGCAAACTGCTACCTATGCCTCTGTGGGTAATTAACCGTAATTTTTAAATTTTTTAAAAAGCGCCTAGATGGCGCTTTTTTTATCTGTAAATCTGATTTACTATAGTAATATTAATCGTTTTTATAGATTCATTAATATGAAATGGCCTAATCTTAAACACCTTCATTATTTAGTAATATTACATCAAGAACAACATTTCCACCGGGCAGCGCTGCATTGTCACGTTAGTCAGTCAACACTGAGTACCGCCATTCAGAATCTTGAAGAGCAGTTTGGTGCCCAGTTATTAGAGCGCGATCATAAAACGTTTTTATTCACCCCTTTTGGCTTAGAGCTTGTCGTGAGAAGTAAGGCTTTGTTGACGGATGCACATGAATTAGTCGATTTCGCACAAAGCGCAGGGAATTGGCAAGCAGGTAAACTGAAAATAGGGGTTATCCCTACTATTGCACCTTTTATTTTTGAAGGGCTGATTGGTAAAGTTAAGCAACATCTTCCTGACATCACGTTACAACTGCAAGAAGACACTACGGCTAACTTATTGACTC
>CAZMDX010000228.1:0-2024 GCA_964564805.1 uncultured Pseudoalteromonas sp.
TGACGTGCTTTGGCAGCCGAATAAAAACATCAAACTGAATATGAACAAAAAGTAATTCAAGGAGCTTTATTTGTTGTTAAATTATACACTAGCCTTGCATTTTATAGTTTACACAACGCTAGTCTTTACATTTAATTGATCCAATATCACATACATAAAAGTTCAGGGTAATAATACGTATAAAAACAATCAGCGCTAATTCATGTCTTTTACTGTTGCTGACTTCACATATTGCCATTGCCCAGAATGGTTTAAACAACATTGGAATGGTAGCCGGGTTATCTATTGGTTATAGCGACTATTCATTTCCAGAAAAACTTGAGCCCAATATTTCATTTCCAAGTGCCAGTATCCCAATTGCTCTAACAATGGTTAACTGGCAGCTTTCATTGAACGCCAGCAGCACACTTGCTGATGCAGATATTACTTAGGAAGAATATATCGGCAAAGTATCACGAAAAGACTTGGACTTATCCTTGAGTTATAGAATGATAAAAAACTGGCCACTCTTTGGAGGTTTCAAACACGGTAAAAGCGAGATGTCGTTTATTCCAAGAGATATTGATGAAGGAATTAACGAAGAAGAAGATACATAACAAACACAATTGCACTAACAAGAGAAAGTTATTTGCAAAAGGACCCATTTATTGGCACAAGTTACTGTAGGCAATTTAAAAATCCGGAAGTTAAAATGTGACACTGGCCTACACATTCTTAGATGTAACAGACAATTTTTCTTCCAATACTGATGAAATAGAAGAGGAGTTAACAGAATTTGACGATTTTACCGGTCAGGTTAAGCGAGATACAAAAGGCTTCAGTTATGGTGTAAGTTGGACCATGCCGCTGTCTAATAATTTATTATTTCAAACACGTTTTAAGATAACTGATTACCAACAAGATATTGTTGTTGATTGTGAACGTTTTGAAGATATAGACGAAACGTTCACAACATTACACGTTGGGTCAGCTTACGTTTTCTAGAAAACAGTCAAATCGGGGATATCTCGATTTTTGGTGGGCTAAAAAACACCTCATTAATAAACGAAGAATGTTCCCAAGGTGTTTATTTGTTGCGTGTTTCTTTGGCGACTTCTTTTCTGACTTTCTTCAATACTACTTCGACACTGATTTGTTTAGTGATATGTCGCAGTAAATATTTAATATGCACCCTGATTTTACGTTAACCATCGGCAGCTCCACCACCGGGCTCAGTAGCAAAGGCAATCATAGTATTAAACCTTGCTTTAATGGGTGCTAAGTCGCTCGACATATTGCTTTTATCTGCAACTGAGTTTGCAACCACGTTATTCTCAATGGGGTTATTACGACAGGTATCCAAAATAAAAATATTTTGGACCCCCGATAGTTTGTTTATTTCAATAAACAAACTATCGATTTTATATAAACCAGAAATGAATTGTGTTTAACTTTTGAACTGCATGCCCAAAGGCACAATGTAGTTGTGATGATTAACCTGATCAGCATGTCCTGCGTTATAAACCAGTGCGAGTTTATTGACATGGGTGTCTCTTTTTACTTGTGAGTAAAACTGTTGCACCTGAACAGTCAAATCCAACAAATTGCTATCTCTGAGCAAAGTGACTCGAAATCCCATATCAGTCAAGCTATCAGGTATTGCGATTGAATCATTGGCGGGATTTCTTAATGGTGCTGTCACGTGGTTTTGATTACCTATTACCAAAGCGAAACGTTTTACATTTTGTTCAAAGACATAACTGCACAAGGATATAATGCTGAGAATAAAAAATAATATGAACCTGATCGTCGACGTTTATACTATGAACTATTGGGCAATAAAGATTTTTAATACGTTGAATAGGCAGTGATAAAAATAGTATGGAACTATTAGATTGAGAAATTTAAAGGATAGACTGGAATTGTGAGTTCAAAAAGGCAGTTTTAACACACTACAACCAGCCCAAACCTAAACCCAGGTGTAAACAAGCAAGAGCAAATAATCCGGCCAACACATCATCAATCATAATGCCAAAACCGCCATG